>VGLH01000080.1 GCA_016866785.1 Candidatus Poribacteria bacterium | reverse complement strand
CCGTGCCCCCGCATCGGCGCAACACCGGCATGGTGTTCCAGAACTACGCCCTCTGGCCCCACATGACGGTCTATCAGAATGTCGAATACGGACTGAATGTCCGCAAGGTCTCAACGCCCGAGAAGCGCCGCTGCGTCGCGCAAGCGCTGGAAGTCGTGCAGATGGAGGGGTACGCCCAGCGCACGGCGAACCAGCTCTCCGGGGGACAGCAGCAGCGTGTCGCCCTGGCTCGCGCGCTGGTCATCGAGCCCGACGTGCTGCTGCTCGACGAGCCGCTCAGCAACCTGGACGCGAAGCTACGACTAGAGATGCGGCTCGAAATCAAGCGGATCCATGCCGAATCCGGCATCACCGCGATCTACGTGACGCACGACCAGAAGGAAGCGCTGTCGCTGGCAGATCGGCTGGCTGTGATGAGAGACGGCAAGATCGTCCAGGTGGGCAGTCCGCGCGAAGTCTACAACCATCCTGCAAATCCGTTCGTCGCCGACTTCATCGGCGAGACGAACTTTCTGTCGGGCAGAGTGACCGATGCGGACAGCGGTGGAATACGGGTTGAAACGCCGGTCGGAGCCATCGTCTGCGAGCGGACCGGCATGGCGGTCGGTGAGGAAGTCACGCTGTCGATACGCCCTGAAGCCGTCGAGATCGCCTCGCCGGGCCCTGGCAAGCCGAACCAGTTGGCCGCAACGGTCGTCCGAACGACGTACCTAGGAAACGTCGAGGAGTTCGAGCTCGAGCTCGCCGACAAGACCCCCGTGCGCGCCCTGTCACACAATCCCGGTCTCGCCGACGCTCATCCCGGCGACCGCGTCACGGTCACGTTCGATCCGTCCGACGCTGTGCCACTGCGTCCCCTGCCGACCTCCGAGCACGACTAGGCTCCGACCGCCCTCGCGCTGACTCGTCCCGCTACATCTCGAACCGGTTCACCTTGAGCAGGTCGAAGAACTCCTTCCGCGTGGTCGCGTTCCTGCGGAACGAGCCGAGGACGCAGCTCGTGACCGTGCTGGAGTGCTGTTTCTCGACCCCACGGATCATCATGCACATATGGGCGGCTTCCGAGACGACGCCGACGCCCTGCGGCTGGATCGCCCCCGCCAATGCCCGCGCGACCTGCGAAGTGAAGCGCTCCTGTACCTGGAACCGCCGCGCATACATGTCCACGATGCGAGGAATCTTGCTGAGCCCGATGATTCGACCGTTCGGGATGTACGCGACGTGTACCTTGCCGTAGAACGGCAACAAGTGGTGCTCGCAGAGGCTGTAGAACTCGACATCGCGGACGATGACCATATCGTCCGTGTCTTCGGTGAAGATCGCCTCGTTGACGACCTCGTCGAGGTTCTGTCGATACCCCTGCGTCAGGAACTCCATCGCCCGAGCGGCGCGCATCGGGGTTTTGGCGAGCCCTTCCCTGCCGGGATCCTCTCCGACTTCGGTGAGGAGCTGCCCGTAGAGCTGAGAAAGACGATGAGCCAGCTTGAGATCGTGCCCCGGTTCCTCGTCACGTTCGGAGTAGCCGTTGCGATGCCAGAGCTCTGGCGAATCCTCTCCGCGGAAGCCTTGAGCCATCGGCGGCTGCGTCCTCTCTGGTCGGTCTCGCATGGTCGGGGGGTCAGCGAACCGGCGAGAAGTCGGTGGGCTCGAGGATCTTGACGGCGACGTTCGTCACGAGCGGACCGTCCGCCTCGGAGACTCGACGGGCTTCGATCCACTGGGGATCGGTGCGGAAGCTCTCCCACGCCGCCTGGCGAGCGTTCAGGTCGCTGTATGCGCAGATGTAGACGAGCTCGCTGTGGCTGTGTTCGCCGATGTCAGTCACCCAGAACCCAACCACCTGGATCCCATGTCTCTGGAACAGCGACATGGTGTGCTCGCCGAATCGCTTCAGGATCGCGGGCATCTTGCCGGGCGCGATCGTGTAGATGCGTTCTTCGTAGATCAAGCCGGATGCTCCTGGCTCCAAGGGTGACGCTAGCGAGGCGAGTCGTCGTGGCGTCGAACGCGCTCGTCATAGGCTTCCGCGAGGCGGACGCCCACCGCGCCTGGCTTCCCGCCGCTCACGGGGATGCCGTCCAAGCTCACCACACTATAGACGCCGAAACTCGTGCCGGTCAAGATGACCTCCTGCGCGGATCGCATTTCCTCCAGCGTGAAGGGTCGCTCCTCAACGGCGATGCCGGCGTCTGCCGCGCATTCGATGGCGATCTCGCGCGTAACGCCCGGCAGGATGTGCGGACCCTTCTCGCGCGTCACGAGACTGTCGCCGAGGAGGATGAACAGGTTGGTGCTCGCCCCCTCCGTCATTCGGTTCCCGGCGGCGACGAACAGCGACTCGTACGCGCCCGCGTCCCGCGCCGACTTCTTGGCGACCATGTTCCCCAGAAGGTTCAGCGTCTTGATATCGACCCGACCCCATCGGATCTCCGGGTGCGTGATGACACGAACCCCCTGGTCACGATGGACGGTTTCCTTCTTCGACATGTCGCGCACGGTGACGATGATGGTTGGCGTAATGTCTGCGCGCCAGGCGTAGTCGCGAGGCGACACGCCGCGCGTTATCTGGAAGTAGACGAGCGCGTTCGGTATCTCGCTCGCTGCGTAGGCACGCACGACCTCGTCGCGAATATGCGCGATAGACACGCCCTTGATCCATAGCTCGCGCAGGCTGCCCTCTAGACGGAGCAGATGGCGCTCGAGCGCCCACAGTCGCCCGTCATAGCTCCGGACCACTTCGTAAACGCCGTCGCCGAACTGCAGCCCGCGGTCATCGATGGAGACCTTGGCGTCCTCGACACTGCTGAACACGCCGTTGACACACGCGACTTCCTTCACCGCCGTCCCTTCCGTGGGTCGAACGCTTGTCGCCAAGTATAGCACTCGCCCAAGAGCCCCTCAATCGGCGCTCGCGCAGAACCGCATCGACGCTCAGTCCGTTGGCGTCGTCCCCAACGTTGCCGCGACGCCTGCCGCCGCCTAGAATCGATTCACAGTCTCGACCCAGGAGGGCTCCCATGGCTCTGGCTTCCGCAGACATCGCATCCGCGCTGCGTGCCGCGAACGTACTGAAGCACGGCATCTTCACGCTGCGCTCCGGCGCGAAGAGCCCGATCTACGTCGATCTGAGGCACGTCCCATCCGTGCCGGCGTCCATCGACACGCTCACGGACGCCCTCGCCGAGCGGATCCGGCAGGTCGGAGCCTACATCGTCGCCGGCGCAGAAACGGCGGGAATCCCGCTGGCGGCGATCATCGCCCACAAGCTTCGTCTCCCGATGGTCTACGTCCGCAAGGAACCCAAGGCGCACGGAACCGGTTCTCAGGTAGAAGGCGTGCTGGAGCCAGGAGCCCGGGTCGCTCTCGTCGACGATCTCATCACCCAAGGAACGAGCAAGTTCGTTTTCTTGGATGCTTTGAAGGCAGCGAGCGTGAGGTGTGAGGACGTCGTCGTCATTCTTGACCGCGAACAGGGAGGAACCTCCGCTCTCGCTGCGCGGGGAGCGACGCTGCACGCGTTGATCACGCTTCGACAGCTCCTCGACGAATACACAGCGATGGGAGCTCTGTCTCGCGACCAGCACACCGAGATACGCGCCTACCTCGACGACCCGACCGGCTGGGAGGCTTCGCTGCGAGTCTAGCGTGGCGGCGAGTCACACACGGAGAACCCGATGCGATTGCAGTTCCTCGGCGCGTCCGGCAACGTGACCGGTTCCTGTTATCTGCTCGAGGCGAACGGGTCGCGCATCCTGATCGACCACGGGATGTTTCAGGAACGCGACTACCAAGAGCGGAACTGGGAGCGTTGCCCGGTCGAGCCCGAATCCATGCAAGCCGTTCTGCTGACACACGCCCATATCGATCACAGCGGGCTCATCCCGAAGCTCTACGCTGATGGGTTCGCGGGTCAGACCTACGCCACGCCGGCGACCGTCGACCTGGCGGAAATCATGCTCCTCGACTCCGCCCACATCCAGGAAGAGGACGCGCGCTACAAGTCCGCGCGCCACCGCGTCGAGGGACGCCCGCCGAAGGGGCTCAAGCCTCTCTACACGGAGCAGGACGTGCTCCGATGCCTGCCTCGGCTCCGCAGCGTGCCGTACGAGCGGGATGTGCTCGTGGCTCCGGGCATCACGGCAACCTGGTACGACGCCGGGCACATGCTGGGATCGGCGCATATCCGCGTTCGGGTCGATGAAGGCGGGCGAACCACGACCATCGCCTTCTCGGGAGACGTGGGACAGATGGCGAACCCGATCCTGCGCAGCCCGACGCACCTCGACTTCGCCGATATCGTCGTCTGCGAATCGACTTACGGAGACCGGAAACATCCGACGCGCGACGACGCCATGGCGCGGCTCGGCGAATGCATCGCGAGCACGCTCGAACGCGGCGGGAACCTAGTCATCCCGTCGTTCGCAGTCGGACGAACGCAGGAACTGCTGTTCTTCCTCAAGACGCTCCTGACGCAGGAACGGATACCCGAGCTGCCGACGTTCGTCGACAGCCCCATGGCGATCCGCGCCACGGAGATGTTCCAGCGCCACCCCGAAGCCTGGAACGAGTCGTTCGCGGCGCGGGTATTCGGCGGCGAGGACCCGCTCTACACGCCCAAGGTCCATTTCACGCGCGAAGCCGAAGAGTCGAGAGCCATCGCGCTCTACCCACCGACGACGCTCATCATCTCCGCGTCGGGCATGTGCAACGCGGGTCGCATCAAGCACCACCTGGTCAACAACATCTCCGATCCTCGCAGCACGGTGCTCTTCATCGGCTACCAGGCGGAAGGAACGTTGGGTCGCCTGATCGTCGAGAAGCACAATCCGGTGCGCATCCTCGGCTCGTCGCGAGACGTCAAGGCGCGAATCGAATCCATCTCCGGTTTCTCAGCCCACGCCGACGTCGATGGGCTGTGCGCGTGGGTAGGCGCTTTCGGCACATCGCCCAAGCGCGTGTTCGTCACCCACGGAGAGCCGCGAGCCGCGAACGCCTTCCGCGACCGCCTCTCGAGCGAGTTGGACTGCCCGATCACGATCCCGTCGCTGGGAGACAGTTTCGAGCTTCCGTAGTCCGCCGAACCGCCCAGTGGTTGACGCCTGCGGCTTGATGTGATAGCGTGTGCCCGCATTCAGCCCCGGAGGCACGCGCCCGGTGAAATCGCCCATCGCGACCACTCCGACCCACCGGGTCACTCTCAAAGCCATTCTGATCGGCACGCTGCTCATCCCCGTCAACGCCTACTGGATCATGACGACGGAGATCGTCTGGTACTCCGGTCACCCGACGGTTGTGTCGCTCTTCTTCAACGCCGTGTTCTGTCTCTTCGCGTTGGCGCTGCTGAACCTGGGGCTCCGACGAGTCGCGCCGAAGGCTGCGCTGCGCGACGATGAGCTCCTAGTCGTCTACTCGATGGTGGGCATCGGGTCCGCCATCGCCAGTCACGACGGCGTCCAGATTCTGGTGCCGGCTATTCCGCACGGCTTCTACATGGCGACGCCGGAGAACGAATGGGCGAATCTGTTCCAACGCCTACTGCCGGACTGGCTCACGATCTCCGACACGTCTGCCGTGCAAGGGTTCTACGAAGGACAGTCAACCCTCTATTCATGGCACGTCCTGAACGCATGGCTCAAACCGGCGGTCTGGTGGTGTCTGTTCATCGCCGTTCTCGTGTTCGTCATGCTGTGCTTCAACGTGATCGTGCGGCGCCAATGGACGGAGAAGGAGAAGCTCGCCTACCCCGTCATCCAGCTCCCGCTCGACCTGGGAAGCGACACCAAAGGCTTCTTCTCGTCGCGGCTGGTTTGGGCTGGATTCGCCTTCGGCTTGATCGTCGAGCTCTACAACGGGGCGCACTCGATCTTCCCAACGCTGCCGCTGCTGCCGTACACGCGGCGCAACATCGGCGCGCTCTTGTTCACAGAGAAGCCGTGGAACGCAATGCGGGGTCTCTCGATCGCGTTCTACCCCTATGCCATCGGTCTGGGGTTCTTCATCCCGCTGGACCTGTCGTTCTCGGCATGGTTCTTCTTTCTGACCTGGCAACTGCAGCAGGTGCTCGCGGCGGCGGTCGGGCTCCGATCGCTGCCCGGGTTCCCCTACATCAACGATCAGACGGCCGGGGCGTACCTCACGCTCGGCGTGCTGGCGCTCTGGGCGAGCCGCAAGCATCTGCGCGACGTAGCCCTGCACGTGATCGGGCGTCGGAGGATCGAAGACGAGGCACGCGAGCCCTTTCCCTACCGCATCGCCATCGCGGGACTGGTGCTCGGATCGGTGTTTCTCACGGGATTCTGTCTGTACGCCGGCATGTCCCTGTGGGCGGTGATCGCCTTCTTCTCGCTCTACGCCCTCATCTCGATTGCCGTCACGCGGATGCGGGCAGAGCTGGGAACGCCCGTCCACGACCTGCACTATGCGGGTCCCGAACAGATGATCACGATGGTGCTCGGCACGCGCAGCACTGGTTCGAGGAACCTGACCGTCATGTCGCTGTTCTGGTTCCTGACGCGCGCGTTCCGGGGGCATCCGATGCCGCACCAGCTCGAAGGCTTCAAGATGGCGGAGCGCGTGCATCTGGACAATCGGCGGCTCGTCATCGCGATGACGCTCGCCACGGTCTTGGGGGGATTCGCAGCCTTCTGGGCGTTCCTGGATTTGGCTTACCGGTATGGAACCGTCGCCCGGATCGTCGGACCCGGGCTCTGGTTCGGCACGGAGCCCTTCGCACGACTACAAGGATGGATGACCACGCCGACCGACCCGGATGTGCCGCGCCTGGTCTTTCACGTCGTCGGAGCCGCCGTCACGCTCATCCTGAGCTTCATGCGGGCGCGGTTCGTGTGGTGGCCCCTCCATCCGGCAGGCTACGCGGTTTCCAGCAGTTGGGGCATGGGGGTCTTCTGGTCGTCGCTGTTCGCCAGTTGGCTCATCAAGTGGGTGTCGCTGCGGTTCTACGGCGTGAGGGCACACGCTAACGTGGGACGGTTCATGATGGGAACCATCATCGGGCAGGCGGTGGCGCTCAGCGTGCTGGCGCTCGCCAGCATCGCGGCCGGCGTGAGATTGGGGCTCCCCTGGTAGCCCTCAGTGGCTCAGGCTCCGAAGACCTCCCTCACGTAGCCGCGAGCAAGCTTCGCGTTCTCGGCGAGGCTCCGTGTCAGCACCGTCTTCTGCTCGTAGGCGAGCTCCAGCAGCAGCCAGCCTGAGTACTCGCCTTCCTCCAGCACGCGGCGGATCTCGCGATGGTCGATATCGCCGTCGCGGAACGTCTCGTCCCACGTCCCGCCTTGGGACTGCCGGACGTGCAGGCTGCGGGTCCGCGCGATGACCTCACGCAGAAGTCCGATGGGATCCGCGCCGCCGCGATAGACCCAGTGCGTATCGACGCACAGCGAGACCAGCGCCGGGTCCGTCAACCGGACGTTCGCGCGGAACTCGTGGGCGTTGTTGCGGATCTCCGGATCGTGGTTGTGGATGTAGAGCGACATGCCCAGGGCTCGCAAACCCTCACCCAGGCGGTTCAGACCGTCTGCCTGGATGCGAAGTTCCGCGCCCGTCTTGTCGCGCCCAATCGGGTTCGGATTCACGTTTACGGCTGGACAGCCGATATCCGCCGCGTACCGAGCGAATGACAACGTCTCGGCGATCGTCCGGCTGGCATCATCGACCGTGTGGTAGGCGCCACCGTGATATAGGCTGGGAATCTGGAGCCCGTGTGCGTCGTAGAGCTGGCGAACCCGACGCGCCTTGTCGGCTGTGCCAGCCCACGCCAGGTTGCCCTCTGCACCGTCGAATCCTCCGGCGACGACTTCGCCCAGTGCCTCGTCGAGATCCTCTTCGACCGACTTGCCTTCCTTGCCGAACACCTGGCTCCATACGTAGAGCTGCGCTCCGATGCCGTGAAGCTCCATGGCAGAGACCCTCCTCGCCGCGTTCCGACCAGAGCGTCTAGCGCTCAGGCAGGTGCTTCTTCGCAACCTTCGCGATGTAGGTGTAGGTTGGGTTGACGAACTGCGTGCAGCGCGACTCAAGAACCTGTCCCAGCCAGAGGAACGCGTCGCCCCGGGAGAACCCGTACTCTGCTTCGAGCCATAGCAGCAGCCCGCTCAGCGCCTGGCGGAAGGCGTCCTCGGCGGGACGAGCCATCGCGACCGTTGCGATGTGCGTTGCGTCAACGATCCGAGGCATCACGAAGCCTTGGGGACGCGGCAGGACGTCGCACGACACGACCACGATTCCGCTCGCTTCGATGCCGCCTGCTCCGCAGATCTCGCCGTCGCCCTGGATCGCGTGCATGTCCCCGATGTGGAGCAGCGCGCCGTTCACAGACACGGGGAGAAGCACCGTCGCGCCCGTCGTGATCTCCTGAACGTCGAAGTTGCCGCCCCAGCCGCCGCCCCAGCCGTGGTGATAGCGCTCGCGTGCGGGCGCTGTCCCGACATACCCGATCATGGGCTTCGCCGGGAGTGTCCGACCGTCGCCCCAGTGGATGACGCTGTCCCGGATCTCGACGATCCGCGAGTGCGCTCCCACGCCGGATGCGCCGAGCCATCCGGGCATGGCTCCGGTGTTGCCGCTGTAGCTGGTGAAGCCCATCGGGTCCAGCCGTATCTCGCCGATGTGGACCGCGAGGACATCGCCGGGCTTCGCTCCGTCGACGTACACCGCGCCGCTCGACGGGTTCCCGCCGTACAGCTTGGCTCGCAGCCTGTCTGCGTCGGGATGGTCGTCGAGCCAGGGGCCCCGGTTCACCTGCGTCTGCACCTCGAAGAGCTCTCCGGGCTTCACGTGTAGGGTGGGCGCGTTGTCGGCTCCGATTTCGAAGTAGAGAACATCCGTGGTAGCGCGTTGCATCCGCCCTTGCCTCCCCGATAGGGTTCCGGTAGAACACTGCGGACGAGCGTCGATTCTACACCACGAGCGAGGGCGACGACATGAAGTACGCGCTGGCGGTCGACTTGGGCGGAACCTACATCAAGGCGGGTCTCGTCGCTCAGGACGGCACGATGACGCACACGCGGCAGGTACGCACGAGCGCCGATGCCGGTGGCGCGGTCGTCGGCTCCCAGATCGCGGAGGTCGCCCGCGCTATCTTCGCGGAGAGCGCCCTTCGGCGGGATATCGTGGGGATCGGCTTGGGCTCGCCCGGGCTCATCAGCGCCGACACCGGCGTGATCCACTTCTCCCCCAACTTCGAAGGATGGACAGACATCCCGCTCGCCGACTACGTCAAGGCGGAGCTCCGCGAGTTGAGCTCCCTGCCCGTGTTCCTCGAGAACGACGTCAACGCGATGACACTCGGCGAGCTCACCTTCGGAGCCGGGAAAGGCTGCAGGTATCTGGTGGGCATGACACTCGGAACCGGCGTCGGTGGCGGCGTCGTCATCGACGGCAAGGTCTACCACGGCAAGACCAACATGGCTGGCGAGATCGGTCACATGACGGTTCTGCCCGACGGGCGTCAGTGCGGCTGCGGCAACTTCGGCTGCCTCGAGGCGATGGTGGGCACGGCAGGCTTGATCGAACGCACCCGCGCGAAGATGTCGGCGGGAGCCCGATCGCGGCTGCTTGCGAACATTGATGACCTGACGCCGCGCATGATCGCCGACGCCGCCAAGGAGGGCGACGGCGTCGCCCTCGACATCTTCGCCGAGACCGGGCGCTACATCGGAATCATCCTCGGTTCCATCGCGAACCTGCTGAACCCGGAGATGGCGGTGATCGGCGGAGGCATCTCCGCCGCAGGCGAGGAAATCCTGTTCCGGCACATCCGCGATGAAGCGCGTCGGCGCGCGATGGACACCCCAGCGGACACGATGCGGATCGTGCCGGCGGCGCTCGGAAACGACGCGGGCATGGCTGGAGCCGCCACGCTGGCGTTCCAGGCTGCCGGCGTCCTCCCCTCCTAGACGGAACCGTCGCGGGCACGACCACGTACCAGCCATGACACGCGAGGCGAAGCCGCTCATCGAGCCCATCGGCTCGCAGCGACACGTTCGGTGCTCCTCGAACTTGACGACCGCGATCATTGACACACTTTTCCTGTGCCCGGCGTTCCTATGCGTGCGCCGCGCATACGCGTCGTCGGTGAGGTCAGTCTGCGTCGTCAAGGTGAAGAGGAGCAGCATCGTGCCCTACTCGGTCGTGCACTGGGAAATCAGCCTTCGGAACTCGGAGAGCGCGGACTTCTACCGCAGCCTGTTCGGGTGGCAGCTCGACATGGACAACGACTGGAACTACGGGATGGTCGAGGCAGAAGGCGAGGGCTCCATCGGGGGCGGCGTGACCGTGTCGCCGGATCGCCCCGGCTACCTCACGTTTTACGTCGTGGACGCCAACCCGCCCGAGACCCTCAAGCGGGTCGCGGATCTCGGCGGCAAGGTCATCATGGAACCGATGCCCGTGCCGGGAGTCGGACAGATCGCCATGTTCACCGATCCCGAAGGCAACATGATCGGGCTGTTCAAGCCGGAGCGCCAGTAGGATGCGCCGACCCATCGGGGCGTCGCGAGGCGCGTCGATGGGTCGAAGCTGCCTAGCGGTCGTAGGCTTGGGCTGACGGGCGCGTGCCCGGTGCTCGCCGGTTCCCGCCTCAAGGCACGTCCCGGATCACCGGAACGAGCCTCCAGCCTTGTCCCTCCGTGTACTCCCGCACCGTGAAAACCCAGACGACGACCCGCTTCCCGGCGAGGTTGTCCCTCCGGCGCATCAGGTTGAGCCGCGAAGGAGTCGCGCCGGAGCCTCGCACGCCCACTAGATCGACAGGGAATCCGAGACGCAGCGCCAGGTGGTCCGCCAGCCCTGCCCCCGTGGCGAGCATGTCGCCGCCGTGGAACACGAGCGTGTGGCTGTCTCCGAGAAGGAGCACCGGACTCTCTCGCCACGGCACGACGGTCCTGCCCCGCTCCAACGCCTGAGTCACCTGTACATGCTCCTTGGGCAGTTGGGCGTCGCCCAGGGCGGTCCACAAGTCGCCGGCGATCTCCACGCCGATGGTTCGTGACTCGAACTCCCGACGCGGCGTCGATGCCGTCAGCCCAGGCTTCGCGGCAAGCGCTTCGGCAATCGCGTGGGCGGCGATCTCGATTCCGGCTCCCGACCAGTGAGTGTCCTGACGGCAGTAGATGGGTCGCGCGTCCTCGACATGTTTACGGAACGACGGCGCGAGATCGAGAATCCACACGCCGGCTTCCGCGAGGACGCGCAGGAACTCAGCGTCGGCTCGGTCGATCCGCGCGTCGGCTGGGAGATCGACGCCGACACGCCGCGCCAGGGGTTCAGGCAAGACCGCCGCCTTCGCCGGGACCGGTACGACGAGGAGTTCGATCCGGGCGTTGTCCAACTGGCGCTTGAAATCGAGGATCGCAGGCAGTGGATCGGCGTACGCCGGGTTCGCGCGGCTGACGTTCTTGGCGGCGTCGCCCCAGAACTCGCCGACGCTGAGGTGTCTGAGTTCTGGCGCGAAGTAGAGCCAACCGTCCTCGCCGACAACCACGCTCTGGCTCGATGCCTCTGCCTCGCGTGCCAGGTCTCCCAGCCCACCGAGGAATGCGGCGACGTCAGCCGATAACTTCGGCGACGCGAGCAGCAGGATCGACAGAATCGCAGCGAGACGAGTCATTGCGCCTCCTCCATCAGTTCGCCCCAGTAGGCGTCGAGGAACAACGCATCGTCGCTCTCCAGCTCGATCCGGTTGTACGAGCCGTATCGATCCATCGCCGACGACCACGGCTCCAACCGAAACGAGGCGCGGCTGCCGACTCGCAGACGAGACGCCGGTTGAGCCTGGTTGCCCTGCATGCCCCAGACGTAGACGACGATCTCGTCCGCGCCGCCCGAAGACGGGCTCTCGATCCGCACGGCGATGATCGCGTCTCGATACGGCACCGAGCCGGGCTTCGGCGGCGACGTGCTCTCGACGACGATTCCCGTCACCAAAAGCCGTGTGTCGCCGGTCGGAGTCGTGTCCGGGGTAGGTGGCTGGCTGCCGATATCCGACGGCGCAGTCGGGCTTTCGGGAGCGCTTGGCTCAGGAGTCGAGCTCTCTCTCTGGACAACCGGTGGTGATGGTCGCCGAATCGTCGGCAGATCGATGGGTTTCCAATCGCCGGCGCTCAGCTCGCGCGCGGCAAACTGGTAGATAACGACGCGCTTCCCCGCGAGACGATCCACGCCGCGCGCCAAGTCCTGCGCGAGCTGCTGGCGCGTCGAGAACGCGCCGCCGGAGTTGATGACGATACGGTCAATCGGACGCTGCAGGGCGTAGCTGAGCTGCTCCGCGAATCCGGCGCCGGTTCCCCAGCCCATGCCGTCGAGCGAGTAGATGTTGCTGAAGCTGTCGCCGAGAAGGAGAACATCGGCGGATTCGTCGGGTCGCCACGGTGTCCCGTCCTGCGTGACGACCGGAAGGATCGAGACGGTCTCGGGCGCGTAGAGCCGTTGCTCGCCCGGCAGCTTGAGCATCACAGCGGTATCGCCAAGGTTCGACACGCTCTGCTCGCGGCGCACGTATCCCGCTCCCGGCGCGGGAGGTAACGATAGCGAGTTCGCCAGACTTCGGGCGACGGTTTCCATTGCGCTCGGAGTCCAGTGCGTGTCGGTCATCAGATACTGAGAGTCCGCGCCTCTGGCTCGCCAAAGCGCGTCTGACGGGTCGAACACGGCGATCCCTGCCGCCTCCAGCTCGCGAACGAACGCGGCGTACGACGGGTTCGCCACGGGCTTCGAGGCGTGGAACGCCGATCCCGCCAGCCATTCGGGATGGATGCTCACCTTCGACGGGGTCGGCATGACGACAAGACGAATGCCGCGCCGGTCGAGCTGTCGTTGAAACGCCAGCATCGGCGCAACCGGATCGGGACTCGGAGCCGGTTCCCAGGCGTTTCCGAAACGCGTCCGTCGAGCGAGCTCGCGTTCCTCCAGGAACCCCCTGCCGGTGGCGGCATCGACGTCGATTCGGTAGAACAGCCTCCCGCCGCCAGCCACGTACGCCTGCTCGTTGCCGTATCCGAGCCACCCGGTCAACGCCCGCTGCACGCGAGGAAGCAACCATCCCGAGAGCGCCGAGTCCGATTCGAGGCTCTCCTCGTACTCGTGCATGTCACGCTGAAGCGGCAGGATCCGCACGCCTGCGCTCGTGCGGTCGGGAAGGAGCCATTCGAGGCGGTACGCGGTCGGCACAGTCTGCCAGGCGGCTGCGGCGGACGCGACGTGCTGCACCGCGCCCTCGCTGACGACTGTCCCGATGAACAGGCAGGTCAGCGCAACGGCGACTCGGCGCGACACGGATGGCGCGACCGGGTCTGCAACGTCCCGGATTGGGTTCGCAGCGTTCATCGGATTGCCTTCTCGCCGTGCAGTTCGTCCCGATCATAGCCGCGCAGTGGGGGTCCGGCAAATCGGCGGAACATCGTCCATTGGCTTCGAGGTCAATCGAGACGCTTGCGGAACCGTCTGACGGCGAGGACGTTCATGGCGATGCCGTACGCTCCGAGCACGGCGAACTGGCTCCACAGATGGCGCAACCCGCTCTGCTTCAGGAAGACGCCGCGCAGAATCACCATGAAGTAGCGCGCGGGAACGAGGCGAGTCACCAGCCGCAAGACGATGGGCATGCTGCGGATTGGAAAGACGAAGCCGGAGAGCAGGAACGTCGGAAGGATAGACACGAACACCGTCGTCATCAGGGCTGCCATCTGCGTTTTGGCGACGCACGAGATGAACAGCCCCATGCTCGTCGCACAGTAGAGGAACAGCAGCGAGCCCGCCGCCAGGAGACCCCAACTCCCGCGCATCGGCACGCGGAAGAGCGCAATCCCGATGGCGAACGTCGCGAGCGATTCTCCGAGCGCGAGCACCGCCCACGGCAGCGCCTTCCCGACGATGATCTCGTACGGACGCAGCGGCGTCACGATGAGCTTTTCGAACGTGCCCTGTTCCTTCTCCAAGACGATGGAGAGCGCCGTGGCGTTGGTCCCGACGAGCATCATGATCAGACCGACGACGCCCGGGACGATGAAGAAGGTGCTGCGAAGCTGCGGGTTGTACCAAATACGCGGTTCCGGGCGCACCGGCGGGAACCCGCGAGCTCGCTGACCCGACAACCGCTCGACGCGGGCGATACGAAGGTCGTTGGAAAACGCGCCTGCGATCTGGTCGAGGTAGCTCATCGCGATGGTGGCGATGTTCGCGTTGGTCGCATCGACGACCGCCTGGACGTGAGCTTCCCTGCCATCCGCCAAGTCCGCTGCGAAGCCGCGAGGGATCTCAATTCCCACGAGGGCATCGCCGTGTTCGACGTGATCATCGGTATCGCCGAGACCTTCGACATGGTGGAGGTCGAAATACCCGGAGGCTTCGAGAGACCGCAGGAACGCGCGGCTCTGCGCGGATCGATCCATGTCGTAGACGGCGACGCGAATGTTCCGTACGTCGAGGTTGACCGCGTAGCCGTAGACGATCAGCAGCACCGCCGGCAGGAGGAGCGTCATCGCGAGGGATCCGCGGTCCCTCAGCATCGTCGTCACTTCCTTGCGGAGGACGGCGCCCAGGTTCCCTTTCATGGTGCACCGATGACGGTGGAACCGGATTCCACGAGCGAAACGAAAACGTCTTCGAGTGACGGTCGGATCCGCGAGATCGACGACACCTGCACGCGAGCCCGCTCGAGCTCCTGCCGGACCGCCTCGGCGGACGACTCATCCGCCAGCGTCGCGTGAAGGGCGGCGCCGAAGAGCGCGACATCGCGAACTGCCGCTGACGACCGAAGCGCCGTTAGACCGTTCATCACCGGGGAGCACTCGATCTCGACGAGAACACGCGCGGACTCGGCGTCTTTGAGCTCGTCCGGGCTCCCGTAGGCGATCATCTTCCCGGCGTGCACGAGTCCGAGGTGATCGCAGTGCTCCGCCTCGTCCATGTAGTGCGTCGTCACGAGGACCGTCGTTCCCTGCTGAGCCACCGTGTAGATCAGGTCCCAGAAGTTGCGGCGCGAAATGGGATCGACACCCGATGTCGGCTCGTCGAGGAATAGGATCGGCGGGTCGTGGAGCATCGCGCACCCGAGCGCCAGACGCTGCCGCCAGCCGCCCGAAAGCACGGAGGCGAGCTCATCGGCGCGTTCCGCCAGCCCCGACATCTCGAGGACGCGTCCCTTGCGCGCCCTCAGTTCCCGTCCACCGATTCCGTGGATGCCGCCGTAGAAGTCGATGTTCTCGGATGCCGTCAGGTCTTCGTAGAGCGAGAACCGCTGCGACATGTACCCGATGCTCCGTTTCACGCGTTCGGGGTCTCGGCGCACGCTGTGTCCGGCGACCAGCGCATCGCCATCGCTCGGGGCAAGGATGCCGCAGAGCATACGGATCGTCGTCGACTTCCCAGCGCCGTTCGGACCCAAGAAGCCGAACACTTCCCCTTGGGTGACCTTCAGGGAGAGGCGGTCCACGGCGACGAAGGAACCGAAGCGCCGCGTGAGCTCGTTGGCTTCGATGCTGAACTGGCTGAGCACAGGCGTTCTCAAGGCTTATCGGACGATCCGGCGAGCGGCTTCGTGCCGACGCGATTATACATCGTCCCATCCTGTCAGGAACCGGGCTCGGCGTGCGTTGACGTCGGATCATTCGGCTGATACGGTTGCGTCGCGTTCGCCACCGCCTCGTCTCACGCGTTCGTGCGGAGATATCAGTGATGCTCCCCTCGCTTTACGCGCTCGCCTCGTTCGCCGCTGCCGTCGGAGACCCCGTGCCCGGAACCGAGCCGCTCAGAACCGAAGGCGACCTGGCGGCTCAGATGGTTGCCGGGATGGACCGTTATCTGTCGCGTGAGCTCGACCACTCACCAAGCCGGCGGCACGACCGATGGCAGCGCGACTTCTCCTCCCCCGTGGCGTACGCCCAGTCCGCGGAGCCCAATCGCGAGAGGCTCCGACGCATCCTCGGCGTGGTCGATCCGCGAACGCCGCCGGACATGCGACGCGTGGTCGACGTCGCGGCGACAGGATTGGACGACAGCCCCTTGGGTCGCGGCGACGGCTACACGATCAGCGCGGTTCAGTGGAGCGTGCTGCTCGGCGTCGAAGCCGAGGGCATCCTGCTCGAACCGGACACCGACATCGTCGCCAACGTCGTTGCGCTCCCGGACTGCGATCAGTCGCCAGAGGTTGCCGTGGGACTCGTGCCCGGCGTGCCGTCGCTGTCGCAGTTCGCGAGACGGCTCGTCGAGAACGGATGTCGCGTCCTGGTTCCCGTGCTCATCGACCGTGACGACACGTACTCGGGAACGCCCGAAGTCCGCATGACAAACCAGCCGCATCGGGAGTTCCTCTATCGCGCCGCCTTCGAGATGGGTCGGCACATCATCGGGTACGAGGTGCAGAAGGTCCTCGCAGCGGTGGATTGGTTCAGCGACGGCGCGCTGCCCATCGGCATCGCGGGCTACGGCGAAGGCGGCTTGGTGGCGCTGTATGCCGGGGCTCTCGACGCGCGAATCGCCGCGACGGGCATCAGCGGCTACTTCGGGCCCAGAGAGAACCTCTGGTCGGAACCCATCTATCGGAACGTTTTCCGTCTGCTCGAGGAGTTCGGCGACGCCGAGATCGCCAGCCTGGTTGCGCCACGAGATATCGTGGTCGAGGCGAGCCCCCATCCAGAGGTCGCGGGCCCGCCTCCGCCGCGCGATGGTCGCGGGGGAGCGGCTCCCGGTGCGATCCGTACGCCAGCGACCGAGTCCGTCCGCAGCGAGTTTCAACGCGCCGTCGAGCTGACGCGTGGGATCGAACCGGCTCCCGCGCAGTCATTCGTCGAGTCGAGCGCTCCCGGCAGCGACGCCTTTCTGGACGAGTTCCTGTCCGTTCTGGGAGCCAAGTCACACGGCGATGCCCTCGCCGAGAACGGTTCCGCACCGGCGGCTCGTCGTCCGCTTCCCGACGCCGACGCGCGCACGAAGCGGCAGTTCCTGGGCATCCTGGAACACACGCAGCGGATGATGCGCGAGGGAGAGTACCGGCGGCGGGAATACTGGGCGCAGGCGGACGCTTCCAGCGTGGAACGATGGCGCGAGACCTCGGCGCAGTACCGAGACCGGATGTGGGAAGAGGTCATCGGCAAGCTGCCGCCTGCGTCGCTCCCGGCGAACGCGCGCTCGCGCCAGGTCTACGACGAGCCCGACTACGTCGGCTACGAAGTGGTGCTGGATGTCTACCCGAATGTGTTCGCGTACGGCATTCTGCTGGTTCCCAAGGGCATGTCCGGCGGAGAGCGTCGCCCCGTGGTCGTCTGCCAGCACGGCTTGGAGGGACGCCCGCAGGACGTCGCCGACCCGAACATTCAGAACTCCGCCTACAACCAGTACGCGTGCCGACTCGCAGAACGCGGCTTCATCACCTATGCGCCGCAGAATCCGTACATCGGCGAAGATCGGTTCCGTGTGCTGCAGCGCAAAGCGAATCCTCTGGGGAAATCGCTCTTCTCATTGATCGTGCGGCAGCACGAACGGCTCATCGAATGGCTCGCGTCGTTGCCGATGGTAGACGCCGAACGCATCGCGTTCTACGGTCTGAGCTACGGCGGCAAGACGGCGATGCGCGTCCCGGCGTTGCTGGAGGGATACTGCCTGTCCATCTGTTCGGCGGACTACAACGAGTGGATCTGGAAGAACACATCGTCGCGCTCGCCGTACAGCTACCTCATCACCGGCGAGTACGAGATGTTCGAGTTCGACCTTGGGAACACGTTCAACTACGCCGAGATGAGCTGGTTGATCTGCCCTCGCCCGTTCATGGTAGAGCGGGGGCACCACGACGGCGTCGCGCCGGACGAGTGGGTGGCTTACGAGTTCGCCAAGACGTGGCGGCGTTACTCGCTTCTAGGAATCGGCGACCGAGCCGAGATAGAGGTTTTCGACGGACCCCACAGCATCCACGGCGTCGGGACGTTCGACTTCCTCCATCGGCATCTGCGCTGGCAACCCAGGGGCTAGCGCGCCTTGACGTCTGCCCAGGTCGTCGCCGCCTTGCCGGCAGGTTCGACGGCGAGGACGCGGCCCTGCATGTCGAGCTGAATCTCAGCGTCCGAGAGCGCCCGCTTGTAGAAGACCGCCTCGTCCATCTGTCCGGCGAACCGACCGCCCAGCTTGAGCGCGTCTTTCGTGTCGGGCACTTCCTTGACCCCGGCGGGCGGCGGAGCTTCCGCCATCTTCTTCCCGTCGATGTAGAGCTTGAGCAGCGAGCCGTCGTAGGTCGCCGCCAGGTGGAACCATTTCTTGAGCGGGAAGTCGCCGGGGTTGGTGATCGCCCGTGACGCCGTCTCCTTGATGCCGAAGTAGATCTTCCCGTCGCTCCAGGGCTGAATGAGGTAGCTCATGTTAGCTCCCCAGTCGGTTCCCTTCTGGATGAGCCCCGTCGCCTGCTGCGTCTCCATGTAGACCCACATCTCGGCGGTGAACGCCTTCATTCCGTCCAGCGAGCCGTCGTCGTCGATCTGGATCTCGTCCGCAGCCCCGACCTCGGCAGCTTTGCCGAACTTCCCGTCGACGGCTTTCACGGCTCCCTGGACCCTCCCGTCGCGTCCGTTGCCAGAGGAGTCCTTGATCGTGCCTCCCTGTCCGTCG
This sequence comes from Candidatus Poribacteria bacterium, assembly GCA_016866785.1. Classification (NCBI taxonomy): domain Bacteria; phylum Candidatus Poribacteria; species Candidatus Poribacteria bacterium. The sequence continues at coordinate 674 of VGLH01000080.1, read as the reverse complement.
TCGAGCGTGTAGTAGAAAACCATGTCGCCGGGCACCGCGCGGCACAGCGACGCGATCACGAGGAACGCGCAGGCAACCACACCGATCCGAGCAGCGTGCATCGTCGTCTCCCTCCGAGATGAATCGGTTCGCACACCCGTACATTTGCCCACATCGATCCGCCCGTCAAGCGACACAGCCGGGACGCGCTCCGAACGCTCCGCCGCCGGTGCGATGCTGCGGCGATCCATCTACAATACGCCCAACGGTGCGCCGAAGACCTTTCAGACGCCTAGCTCTGGACGACAGGAGCCCATTCGATGGGAGAGCAACTCGCCGTTCACGGTGGAACCCCCGTCATCGCGCCCGGAACGATCAAGCCGTGGCCCTGGATCACCGACGCCGACCGCGCTGCCGTCGCCGAAGTGCTGTCCGTCGAGAACATCAACGTCCAACGCCAGCACCAGGCGGAGCGGCTCGCCCGCGAGTTCTGCGAGTATCTGGGCGTGGAGCACTGCGTCCCGACCAACAGCGGAACCGCCGCCCTCCACATGTGCGTCGCCGGTTTGGAGATTGGGCCCGGCGACGAGGTCATCACGACGGCTCATACGTACTGGGCGACCGCCGCCGCCGTGCTCCATCACAACGCGATACCCGTCTTCGTCGATATCGACCCGACCACCTACTGCATGGAT
>VGLH01000079.1 GCA_016866785.1 Candidatus Poribacteria bacterium | reverse complement strand
ATGCTCGTTCCGGTCGTCGGGAAGAGCGTGATCCCGTTGAAGGTGATGCCCCGCATGATACGGTCCATCTCCTGAACGAGCTGGTCGGCTTCGACCTGGATGCCCTTCTCCCGCTGCGACGGCGAATAGCTCCCGTCCGCCGCCTGGATCGCCAGCTCCTTGAGCCGCGTGAGCATGCTCGTGAGCTGATCCAATCCGCCTTCCATCACCTGCAACAGAGTCGTCGCCTGCGCCGTGTTGCGGTTCGCCTGCTTGAGCGCGGCGATCTGGCTGCGCATCTGCTCGGAGACGAACATCGCCGCCGCGTCATCGGCGGCTTTGTTGATCCGCAAGCCCGACGACAGTCGCTCGATGGCGTTCTGCGTGTTCCGCGAGGTCACGGACAGATGCCGTTGGGCTTGCAGTGCCGAGATGTTGTTGTTGATCCGAAACATGAACGAATCTCCTCTTGTGAGAACATGAACGTCTCACGGTCAGCAGACACGCAGCCTGCCATCGTGCGCCGAACCACGATCCCTTCGACCCGCCTACTGCATCGATAGACCCATCCGAGCCGTGCGGTTCCCGCAGGACCTCCTCACGCGATGCCTGAGTGGACTCGTCTCTTCGCGGTCCTGCTCGTGCCAGCGTCCTCCGTCTCCGACCGTTCCCAAGCCGAACGCTACGGCGCGATCAGCGCCATCGCTCCCTGAGACAGCATCGCCGCCTGGAGGGCGACCGCCTGGTGCGGCACCGACAGGATCATCGCCCGCGTCTGCGTCAGCGCGTCCTGCGCGTCTTCGGACTCCCAGGCTCCGCCCATCCCCGCCACAGACCGGCGTTGCAGATCGCCCACCTGCTCCAGCACCGTGTACAGGCGCTCCTGGAAGGCGATCACCTTCGACTCGCGCTCCTGAACCGTCTGGATCGCGTCCTTGATGACCTCCGTCAGCGAGCGAGCGAACGCCGGTTCCCCAAGAGCTTCGGGCGTCAGCCCTGGCAGCAGCGTCGCTGGACGCGTATCCAGCAGAGCGAGATGGACTTCGCTCCCCGCCATGCCGTCGCCGATCTGGAACGTCAGCGACTGCTGCGCGCCGTTCAGCAGCGGAAGCCCACTGATCCGGGTCGCTCGGGATACCTCTTCGAGCTGCGCCTGGAGTCGTCTGGACTCCTCGATGAGCATCTGCCGCTCCGTCGCGCTGATTTCCGCGTCCGAAGCGCGGACGCTCAGTTCGTAGAGCTGCTGCAGGATGACCTGGACGTTCACGAGGCCCGCCTCGGCGACCTGCGCCGTCGTCGCGGCAGACGCGATGCTTTGGTTCGTCTGGCGCACGCTGCTCAACTCCGTTCTCTGTCGGTCCGTAACGTTCGGGCGACCCACAATGGTCATCTGGCTCGCCGTGCCGGTCGTCGTGCCCGGTCGGGTCGCCGTCTGGTGCGTGTCGAACCGGAGATTCGGCAGACGCTGCGTCAGCGCCGACACCGCCGGCGAGTTGTTATGAATCCGGAACATCGGGGTGCCCTCCCTCTCATTGGGGGCGACTCGCGTTCCTGGGAGGCTCATCGCCTCGCAGTCGAGCCAGCCGAACGCGACTCGATCCTGTCTGGATACGTTCCGGGAAGCGCGACGCTCCCCATGTCGATTTCGGTTCATGTATCAAGTCATCCACGTCTGCCAGCGCCGGTCTCATCGCGGCGCCGTCTGCGACAGCACCGGTGCGGCTTGCGTCAACACTCCGCGGATCGCCTGGGCGATCGCGCCGAGCTTCCCGGAGCCTACCTTCTGGGCGTTCATCTGGGCGTTCCCAGATGAATCTTTTTCCCGTTCCGACGCGGACCCGGAATCTTCTTCCTGCTGCGAAGACCAGAACGCTGCGTCCATGAAGCAGTCCAGCATCGGATGATCCGCCCTCAGCTCGGCGTCCCAATCGGACGAACCGCGAACGCCGATCTCCTGCAGCCGTTCGCGCAGCTCGCCGAACGACTCCCGAGCCGCAGCCCACTGATTCGTCTGGAGCGCCGTCAGCACCGCGATCAGACCCGCGTCCCACTTGCCCGAGTGATCGCGCCAAAGGCGCCGAAGCCACGGGAGCGCCTCGCCGGGACCCCCGTGCAGGATGAACAGGTTCGCGGCGGCTTCTGCCACCGGAACGGATTCAGGGTCCAGCGCCAGAGCCTTCTCCGCCCAGCGAGCGGCGCCGTCCTTCCGCTTCATACGCAACATCCATTCCACCGTCCGCAGAGTCAGACTCACCGCGTCGGGAATCGCCTCCAGACCCCGGTCGAGGGTCTCCTTCGCGGCGAGCATCTTCCTCAGTCGCATCTGGCTCAATGCGATGCCGTCGTAGAACTTGGCTTGCGTGCGGGCGCGCTCCGCCTCCGACATCTCGGCGCCGGTTCCACCCCGGTTGTCCTCGGACGCCGTGGTCTGCCTGCGTTCCCGCAGTCTCGCCACCACCTGCTCGAAGACATCCAGCCCCAGCTCGAAGGACGCGAGCGCCCGTTGAGGGTCGTCCGCCGACAGGTAGGCGTTCCCCATGGCGACGTAGTACTCGAGGTACTCGCTGTTGATGTTGAGCGCCTTGCGGAGCTCCTGAGCCGCGAGAACCCACTGTCCCTTGTGTTGGTAGTAGGCGGCTCGCATGGACGCCATGTCGAAATGCGCCTGCGTCATCGGGATGGGGATCGCGTCGAGGACGATGCCGTGGTACTCCGCCTTGATCAGATGGTCGTGAACCTTCTCCCAGTCCTTCAGGTCGTAATAGGACCGCGCCAACAGGAGGTGCCCGACGCCGAGCGTGGGATGGACTTCGACGATGCGCTCGTAGCAGCGTTTCGCCTCCGCCGAGTCGTCCGCGTAGGAGTAGACGATCCCCCGAAGGAGCAGATATCGGTAGAAGGAGTCGGACTGGATCAGTCCGCCGTCGTCGATGACCTTGGCGAGCAGGTCCACCTGCTCGCGGGCTTCGTCGATCCGTCCCATCGGCACGAACTGCATGACGAGTTGGAACCGCGCGCTGACATCGGACGGGTCCGCTTCGAGCATCTTGTTGAGGAGTTCGAGATTGCGCTCGAACTTCGCGGGCATCACGGAGGAATCCATGTAGCCCGTGTGGATGATTTCGACCGGCGAGTGCTCCAGACGCGCGCCCAGATTGACCACGCTGTCTGCGACTCGCTCGTGGACAGCTCCTTCGAACGCGATGCCCGGCCGGTTCGGCAGCAGGCGGATCTGCAGCAGGTTCTGATCGCCTTGCCACGACGCCCCGTAGCTCCGCAGATGGCAGAAGAACGCGGCATCCCGCTTGGGATACCGCACGATGATCTTGCGGATCAGGTCGATCTCGGAGGGAGCCACTCGGTCGTCGCCGTCCAGCCAGAGCATCCAGTCGGTGCGGGCATGCCGGATGGACTCGTTGCGCGCGGCGGAGAAGTCGTTGATCCACGGGAAATGGTGGACCTCGGCTCCGTAGCGCTGGGCGATCTCCGGCGTCCCGTCATCGCTGCCGGTATCCACGATCACGATCTGGTCGAACTTGCCCTGGAGCGGTCCGAGCAGCTCCGGCAGGTTCTCCGCCTCGTTCTTGACGATCATGATGAGCCCCAGAGTCGGGCGGTAGAGGTCTCTCTCGCGCCTCTCCGGGGATCGACCGGTTGTTGCGTCTGTCTGCGAACCGTCCGCCATGGTCAGGCAGTTTCCCTTCAGGGTGAGTCGACGTCCTCCGCGTCGTCCGATGTGCGCCATGCGCCGGCGCTTCCGATCTCCTCACCCGACACGCCTTCCGCGAGCCAGTCTTCGAGCAAGTCCGCGACCTGCTGGGCGCACGCGCCCATGTCGTCGTGACCTGCGCCATGGAGGAGCGTTCCGATCTCCCGGTAGCCCTCGCAGACCTCGTGAGGCAGAGACGCCTCGCCGAGGCTCTGAAACGCGCGGTATTGTCCGATCAAGCCGTTCAGGCGTCGCTCTTTGGCGTCGTAGAGCGCCAGTTCCAGCCGCATGCGAATCCAGTCGAGCGCCTCCGGGAGCTCGATCAGCGCGTGCAGCCAGGGATGCGGCTGATCCGTCGCCCGACGTTCGTCGGAACCGACGGTGCGGATCGCCAATCCGTCGTGCGCTGCGATGCCCACGGAGTGAAGTGACGACGCCATCTGTCCGGGTCCTTTCCTGCGACTCGCGCCCATTCGAGCGACGAGACTCCGACCCCTATGTGGAACACACGGAGTTCTGCGCTGCCCATTCAGCAAAGCGCATGCCAATGGCGTCGGGGCGGTTCGGAAGCCGGGCGGATGCCGTCGTCGCGCCCTTCTAGGGCAGACGGACTCTCGGAGCCCGTCGCGGCAGCGGGTCATTCGGACGCCGGAACCTTTTTCCGAACGGGTCGGCTAGCGGGAAGTTTTTTCTTTGATCGGACGAGGGGAAGGGGCGTCGGATGCACCCTTGCGGAAGAGGAACCGCCGAAGCGAGCGCTTCGCCTGCTCCAGCCGGTCGTCCGCTCCGGCGAGGACGTTCCGCAGGCGGGTTCTCGCGCGCAGTTGGATGCGATGGTGGCACGCGCCGCAGCGCATTCTATAGAGGTCAGCGCCCTTGGGGACGCGGCTGGGACGTCCGCAGTGCTGGCACTCGACGACGCGGACACCGTCGGGAAGGGGGTCGCGCGGCTTCTTGGGCTTTGCCGGACCCGCCGGTTGCTGCGCCGTATGGCGGGGACCCCGGCGAGGTCGATCCGCCCGCGCACCCGGACGGGACGCCGAGCGAGCCTCGGAGCGGTACACCTCGTAACCCCGTTCCGGTTCCTGGGGTCGCTGTCCGGCGGTTCGTCGGTTCGGCGATGGGCCCGGCGGCGGTTCCGGTCGAGGTCGACTCGCGGAGGCGGTTCTCCGCTCCCGGTCGTAGTCGGCGCGCGATTCCGCCACGGACAGCACTTGATAGGCTTCCAGGACTTGGCGGGTCTGTTCCGCCGCCCATTCCTTCTTGGAAGGGTTGTGGTCAGGATGGTAGCGCTGGAGGAGGAGCCGCTTGGCGCGCTCGATCATCTCGGCGCTGGCTTGGGGGTGCACCTCTAGGATGAGGTAGTAGTCCTTCGATGCGTTCATCGGCGTTCGGGGTCCGCCTTCTCGAGGTGGGTTCCAGGGAACCGCTCTCGGCGTATTCTGGTGGCACGAAGATTGCTGCACTGACCGCCGGAACGCGCACCGCGTTCCCAACTGCATCGACATTATATGCCATCACGCGCTCACCGAGGAATCGCTCGCCGGTGCCACCCGACGGTCGTTTCCGGGCGCGACAGCCTCAGGAAGACCGGCTCCATGCAGAACTCGATGTTCGACAACACCGTGTCGCTCCTCGCGACCACGATGGACTACGTGTTCCGGCGTCACGAGATCATCGCCGAGAACCTCGCCAACGTGGAAACGCCCAACTACATCGCCAAGGACATGCCCTTCCAGGCGGTCCTGAAAGCCGCGATGGATCGGGCGGAACGCCAACCCACCGAGAACCCGCGCTTCGCAACGCCGCAGGTTCTGTGGGACGCCACCGGCGAGCTCCGCACCGACGGCAACAACGTGAACGCCGAGAACGAGATGATGAAGCTCACCAAGAACACCGTCCTCTTCAACGCGGTGTCCGAGCTCGCCAAGTACAAGTTCACGACGCTCAAGACGGCGATGGCTCCGGAGCGATAGCGACCGGCAAAAGATTCCCATCTCGCCAGCGCACCGGGAAAGGATTTCCGCATGCCCGCGTTCTCCGCCATGGACATCAGCGCTACCGGGCTCTCCGCCGAGCGCTTCCGCATGGAGTTGATCGCTCAGAATCTCGCCAACATGAACACGACGCGCTCGCCAGAAGGCGGGCCCTACCGCCGCCGCGAAGCGGTCTTCTCTTCTGTACAGGGCGGCGTCTTCCGCGACCGGCTCGACCAGGCGTCGCGGGGCGTTGCGGTCGTCGATGTCGTCGTGGACAAGTCCGCGCCCAAGCTCATCTACAACCCGAACCATCCCGACGCGGGCCCCGACGGCTACGTGAAAATGCCCAACATCAACCCCGTCAGCGAGATGGTCAACATGATGGCTGCCTCGCGCGCCTACGAGGCGAACGTCGCCGCCGTCGCCAATTTCAAGCAGATGATCGACCGGGCGATCGCCATCGGTCAGGTCTAGCGCGCTCCCCATCCGTCGCTCCCGCGGAAGCGGGAGCCTAGAGTCCTGGGCACGGGCTCACGCGTGAAGCACCTAGACGCGGGCAGCGCCGGAACCCCACTCCCGCGCGAGAGCGCGAAGCAAGGGACTCTGGATTCCCGCTTTCGCCGGAATGACGAGAGTAGGGAGCGGGAATGACGGAAACAGGAAGAAGGATGGATGAGAGCAGGGGCGAGGTGGGCAGAGGATGGCAGAGCGGTCGTGCGGTAGGTTCGGGCTGCTGGCACGTTTCGTGCTTTGGTGTCGGCGACGACTCGGAACGAGTCTGGTGAACGGAACTCGACAATCGCCTGCGCAGTGCTTCCCCTAAGTCACTCCGCGCGCGTGTCGGAGATAGCAGAATGACGACCTCGGACATCACACTCGCCTCGCGAATCGCCTCGGCGCAGCTTCAGGCTGCCGCCCCCAAGGGCGAGGGACGTCCTTCCGACTCGGAGGGCGCGTCATTCGCGGAGGTACTTGCCGAGTCCATTCAGAAGGTGAATCATCTCCAGAAGGAAGCCGACGAGGCGATCCAGGGCTTGGCGACCGGCGCGCGCCCCGACGTGGCGCAGACGATGGTCGCCGTCCAGAAGGCATCGCTCTCGTTCCAACTGATGGCGCAAGTGCGCAATAAGTTGGTTCAGGCTTACGAAGAGGTGATGCGAACCCCGATGTAACCGGCTCCTGTGAGCCGCTTCCCGTCATGGCATGGGTCGTTCGCGCCCTCCAAAGTCTTGGTAACGCGCGGAGACCTGGCACATGACGCCTGACAACAACTCGACCATCGGGACGACACCCCCCGCTCCAGACACGGCATCGATGCCCTCGTCCATGCGGGGGCTGTCCATGTACTTCGACGGCGCGCCGCTGGACACCATCCGCGCTGGAGGGCGGATCGTCCAGAGCGTCGGATTGACACTGGAAGCCGTCGGGCTCAACGCCGCGATGGGCGACCTCTGCTACGTGTTCCCCCTGCGCCACCAGACGCCCGCCCTCTCGGACATCCTCGCCCGAAGCCCGCGCCGCCCTTCGGAGCTATTCGTCGCTCAAGGCGCGATCTGGGTGCAGGTCGTCGGGTTCCGCGAGGATCGGGTCATCCTGATGCCGCTAGGCGATATCGAGGGCGTCCGTCCCGGCGATCTGGTTCTGTCCAGCGGCGCGTCTTTCCGCGCGCCGGTCGGCAAGAACCTGCTGGGGCGCGTTCTGAACGCCCTGGGCGAACCCATCGACGGGAAGGGACCCGTCCATGTCGAGGGTTGGAGACCCATCTACGCGGAGCCCCCGGACGCGATGCGGCGAGGCATCATCGAGGAACCCATCGCCACCGGCATCCGCGCCATGGACACGCTCCTGACCGTCGGACGCGGGCAGCGCATGGGCATCTTCTCCGGCAGCGGCGTCGGCAAGAGCATCCTGATGGGCATGGTCGCGCGGAACACCGAGGCGGATGTCAGCGTCGTCGCGCTCATCGGCGAACGCGGGCGCGAAGTGCCTCAGTTCCTTAAGGAAGACCTCGGCGAGGAGGGCTTGGCGCGCTCGGTCGTCGTCGTCGTGACATCCGACCAGCCTGCCTTGCTCCGACTGCAGGGCGCGTATCTTGCTACGGCGATCGCGGAGTACTTCCGCGACAACGGAAATCAAGTGATGTTCATGATGGATTCCGTCACTCGATTCGCGATGGCGCTCCGTGAGGTCGGACTCGCTTCGGGCGAGCCCCCGACGACGCGAGGCTATCCCCCGTCGATGTACGGGCGGCTCCCCAAGCTGCTCGAACGCGCGGGACCCAGCGCCGAGTCCGACGGAAGCATCACCGGCTTCTATACGGTTCTCGTCGAAGGCGACGACCTCAACGAACCTGTCGCCGACACGATGCGCTCGCTTTTGGACGGTCACATCGTCCTGTCGCGCGACCTGGCGAACCGGGGTCACTACCCCGCCATCGACGTGCCGCGAAGCATCTCGCGGCTGATGATCCAGGTCACCGACGCCGCCCACCAGGCGGCGGCTCAGCGCGCCAAGACGCTGCTAACCACTCATCGCGACGCCGAGGACCTCATCCAGATCGGCGCGTACGTGCCCGGGTCCAACCCGGATGTCGATTTCGCCATCGAGCACCTGGACGACGTGAACGAGTTCCTCCGGCAATCCATCGGGGAGCACGTCACCTACCAGGAGGCTCAACGGCAACTGCTGTCGCTCCTGCCGCCGCAGCCCGACCGTTAGGTTCGGGCGTAGCGGGTACGGAGCGCAACCCCCTGAACGGGGGATTGGGAATTGATCGTCTCGCCCGCCGCATTCGCGGTGAGTAGCGTGACGCATCACAACGCATGGTCAGTTACTTTGGAGACTTCGTCTTCCCCCCACCTCAATCCTCCCCCACGCTTCGCGGGGGGAGGAGGCTATGTCCCCTCCCCCTTGCATGGGGGAGGTTTAGGGTGGGGGTTGGACAAACCGACAATTCACTGTCACTGACCACTAGCCGGAATGAGGACGCGAGGCGTCGTCCCGTCCGGCGATACCGGCACTCGGGTCTCCCCATTCGGGAGAGGCGCGCGAGTGGCGGCACTCTACTCATCGGAAGGCGGATCGTATGCCGATCACTCAACAACCTTCCATAACGCTCATCGACGCTCTGCGTCCTCGAGGCGCGCCGTCGTCGAGCGGGCTCACTGCCTCGCGCGGTTCCCCCGGCGAGTTCGAGGGAGCCCTGAAAGCCGCTGAAGGCATCGCCACGGCGGGTCGGATCGCCCCGGCGACTGGCCCCTCCCTGCCGGAGGGCTCCGGCAGCGTGCAGCCAACCGGCGAGGTCCCGCGTTCCGGGCTCGTCTCGGAGCCCAGCGGCGTCGCGGGTTCCCCGGAGGCGATGTCCGCTGAAGAAGCGGACGCGGCGGCTCTCGCGGCGATCCTGGCAGGAGTGGAGACGGTGGACGTCTCCGCGCCCGCCGACTTCGACGAGGAGGCGCTCCTGGCGCGGCTTGCCGCCCTGGAGGCGGAGGAAGCGTTCGCCGATCCGGACGGAACGCCGAGCGCCGAAGCGATGAGCCTCGCGCTCGCCGCGAGCGTTGCGCCGACGTCCATGCCGACGCCGGAATCGAGACCCGTCGCCGGAACCGAACCGTCCCTGACGGCGCTCCTGAACCGAGCTTCCGACGGGCACTCCGCGATTTCAGCGACGACGGTGAGCGTGGCGACATCGACGGAGGAAGCCATTTCCCTCGTTCGATCCGGGACTGCCGTTCCTGGAAAAGATTTCCCGACACTGACCATCGGTGGGGAACGGATTTCCAGCCAAGACCTGTTGCAGGCGCTGAGCGCCGACATGTTCGGCGACGAGGACGCGGAGATGGCTCCCAGCCCGTGGCGGCTGGGCGCTGCGGCGGTCGCGGAAGGCGAGAACCGCCTCGGATCGCTCGCCGGCTTGGCTCTGAACGCCCGTGGCGGCGCGGCTGCGGTGGGCATCGGCTCCACGATGGGCTCGGAGCCCGGCGATGGGCGGCTCGCCATGCCGCTGACGGCGGCGATGCTCGCGTCTCAGGGCGCGAAAGGCGTCCCGGCGACACCGGTTGGCACGCTTCCTGCTCTGCAAGGCGCAGATGTCATTCACGCGTCATCACGGGGCATGGCGTCCACGGGAACCACGAGCCGCGAGAGCGCTTCGGGGATTCTCGGACAGACGCCTCTCCAAAGGGCGCAGCAAGCGATTCAGCGACGCGCCGCTTTTTCCGCATTCCTCGATCGGAGTGCGGTGGGTGAGAGCGGCAACGTCCCGACGAGGTCGGAGACAGCTCTCCGCGTTGGAGATTCGAGCCGGTTGGCTCGCGAGCTCTCCCGGTCGATGGACGCCTCGGTCGAATCGTTCGTGCGCGCCGAGCGGTCGCGGACGCGGACATCCGTTGCGAGTATGTCGCCACGGAGCAGCCAGCAGGCTGAATGGGAGTCGCACTCGAGCACGGCGCAAGCCGGCGCTCACGGCGCGACGCCTCCACCGGCGGCGATGGCGGCTCCTCCGGTGACCAGCGCAACGGTCGCGTCGACGCCTCAGGCGTACGCGCCGCTTATGGAGTACATCGCCACCGAGTCGCGGCGGCACATCAAGCTCGGCAAGCGCGAGTTCCGGATTCAATTGAACCCGGAATCGCTGGGAGCTGTGGAACTCGAAGTGGTTCTGGACGAGGACGTCTTGACGGTTCGGATCAAGGCGGCGTCGAAGGAATCGCAGAAGATCCTAGAGGACCACATCCGCGAGTTGGAAGACGCCCTCAACCGCCAGGGGATCGGCATGGACGCCGACCTCCCGTGGAAGGGGTCTGACGGTTCCGCGAGCCGGGCGAATTCTAGCCGTGCGATAGACTTGCGGGCGGCAATCTGGGCGCGATCGTGGCGTCCCGGTGTCACCGTGCGATGACGCTCGCTTGACGACGAGTTGTGGACTCGAGTGTCCTGAACCGGCGGCTTCACGCCGTCTGAACGCAACCTGAGACGGAAACGGGATCACGATGCCTTCTGTCGACGTTGTATCGACGCTGAACCAGCAATCGCTCTACGGATCGAGCAAATCGGCTCCGCAGTCGGGGCAGAAGCTCGGCAAGAGCGAGTTCATGTCGCTGCTGATCACGCAACTGCGTCATCAGAACCCCCTCGAGCCGATGGACAACGAAGACTTCATCGCCCAGTTGAGCCAGTTCAGCTCGCTGGAACAGCTCGAAGGAATGCGGCAGTCGGTCGACGAGTCGGTGGTCCTGCAGCGGTCTCTCGGACAGTCCATGGCGGTCGGTCTCCTCGGCAAGCAGGTGACGATTCCGGGCGAATCGATCTCGCTGGGCAGCAGCGGATCAGCCGTCCTGGGCTACACGCTGGACGAGGGAGCCGATGTCCGCATCGAGATTAAGAACGTGCAGGGTGCGGTGGTACGCACTCTCGCACCTGGTGCCCAGCCAATGGGCAACCAGAAGGTCATCTGGGATGGCAAAGATGACCGAGGTAATGCCTTGCCGGAAGGCAATTACACGTATCATGTCCTTGCAGTGGGCGGCGGAGACCGCCAGGTCTCCGTCTCGCCCTTTTTCGAGGGACGTGTCGACAGTGTGCGCTTCTCCGACGACGGCATTCTCCTGACCATCGGGGGCATCGAGGTCCCCATCTCGAAGGTTCGCATGATTCAGTAACGTCCCGGACAGTTGGAGAGTTGGAGGCGCTTTCGAGTCGAATGTGGCAGTGGGTCGTCGCGCGGACGGGGGCTCCTCTGTGAGCGCTTCCTGAGAACGCGGCTCCTTGGGCTCCCGAAGCTTCGTTGGAGGAAGACACACCATGATCGGTTCGTTCATCTCCGGTCTTTCCGGCATCAAGTCGAACCAGACGATGCTGGAAGTCATCGGTAACAACATCGCCAACGCGAACACCGTCGGGTTCAAGTCGTCGCGGACGACCTTCTCCGACATTCTAAGCCGCACCGTCCAGTCGGCGACCGCGACGCGCGGGCCCATGCAGGTGGGCAGAGGCGCTCAGGTCGCTGCCATCACGACCCTGACCCAGCAGGGAGGTCTTCAGGAGACCAATCGCGAGAGCGACCTGGCGATCCAAGGGCGTGGCTACTTCATCGTCTCCAACGGGGAACGCGACCTCTTCACGCGCGCCGGCGGCTTCGTCATCGGCGAGAGCGGGCATCTGGTGACCCTCGACGGCTTCCGCGTCCAGGGCTACAACGCCACCAACGGCGTCATCCCGCCCGGAGCCATCCGACGCGACATCAAGGTTCCCTCCGAGCCGATTCCTCCGCGCGCGACGAGCCTCATTGGGCTCTCCGGCAACCTCGACGCCGCCACGAAGGTCTTCGCCACCGACATCAACGGCAGAACCCTCGAAATCGGCGGACGCGACGGCGTCATCGGTTCCGCGCTCTCCGGCTCCATCGGCCTCGCTGACAACGGCGCGACGATCACCGTGACGGGCGTGGCGACCAACTTCACGACGGCTCTCACCGTCGGCGACCGGATCAGCATCGACGGACGCCTCTACTCGGTGGACGGCATCACGTCCGACACGGAACTGACGCTGGGTCGTCCGACGATCTCCGGCACGATGGAAGTCGCCGCCAACTCGAACATCCTGCTCGGCACGGGAACCCAGTTCTCGCGTGAGCTGCGGGTCGGCGACACGCTGACGGTCGACGGTCAGGAGGTCAAGATCGCCTCCATCGACAGCGATTCGAAGATCACGCTCGCCACGCCGGCGACTACGGCTGTCGCTGCTGGCACGCCGATCACCTTCGGGACGACGGCGGGCATCGCTGCGGTGTCCGGTGGACGTGCCGAAACAACGGTGCTTCCGGCTCGCACGACTCGACTGTTCGAGGTTCCGCTGAACCAGTTCCCCGTCGCCCAAGAGGAGACGATCAACGTCCGCGTCAAGAACCTGACGACGGGCGCGCAGACGGTCGTCTCGATCCAGGGCAACAAGACGCTGGCGGACTTCGAGTCGGCGGTTCAGGCGAAGGGCTTCACGGGCTACACGCTCAACGACGCCAACTTCCGCCTCTCGAAGCTGGACGCCGCGAACGGCGCCGCGACGAGCTTCCGCGCCATCGACTCTCAGGGCACGACGCACACGTCCGTGATGACCTTCTTCAAGACCGACGTGCCGAACACGTGGGTCTGGCAGATGAACATCCCTGACACCACGGGGCTGACGCAGAACCCGGCGGCGGAGCTCGGCGCGAACTCCCAGGGAACCATCGAGTTCACCGAGGACGGCGCGATCAAGAGCTTCAAGAACTCGCTCGGGTCCGAGCAGTTCACCCTCGCGTTCAACGCGAACAACAACGCGAACCCGATCTCCATCGGGTTGAGCCTCGAAGCGGTTCAGGCGATGACGCAGTTCAACCTGAAGTCGGATGTCGGCGTGAGCCGTAACAACGGCGCGTTCTCCGGCGAGTTCCAGTCCTTCGCGGTCGAGCGGGACGGCACGCTGTTGGGGACGTTCTCGAACGGCGATGTGAAGGTCGTCGGTCGGGTCGCCGTGGCGGACTTCGTGAACGCGACGGGACTGACGCGCGTCGGCGCGAACCTCTACGCCAACACCGAGAACTCCGGCGAAGCGATCGTCAGCATCGCGGGAGAGGGCGGGTTCGGTTCGATCGTCTCCGGTTCGCTGGAACTGTCGAACGTCCAGATCGCCGAGGAATTCACGCAGATGATCCTCGCGCAGCGCGGCTTCCAGGCGAGCGCGAACGTCATCACGACGACCGACTCTCTGATGAACGAGGTCATCAACCTGAAGCGCGGCTAGCCACGCGCTGAGCTGATGCTGACCTGATTCGGTAACGACGAGACCCCCGATGCCTCGCGGCGTTGAGGGTCTTTCGTCTGACAGTCATGTTCCGAGATGGCGGATGTCGCAGTCTGCGATCCATCCGAGAGCATACCATCATCGTTTGCTGGCAATACCGGTTCTTGACAAGTGCTGCCAAGTATTGCATACTCTTGCATGCCACCGCGAATCGTAAGGAGCAGGGCGTGAGTGCGTGGCTGACCACATCACAAGCCGCGGATTACCTCGGCGTCAGTGTCTCGACTCTGTACCGCATGGAGGCGAAGCGCCTGGTGGAGCCCATCCGCACACCAGGCGGGCAGCGTCGGTTCTCGACGGAGGAACTGGAACGCTACAAGCGCGCCAGCCGAGAGATTCAGGCTCCGCAGAATCCAAGCCAGTACAAGACCATGGCTGAGCATCCAGCGAGCCCGCGCGAGAGACAGCTTCGGTTCGGAATACCGTTCTCATCGTTGCCGGCGGAGCTCTCAGGGTGCACGAGCGATATCACCAGCCCCGCGATTCGGGAATGGATGAGGGAGTGGGACTTCCGCGGCGCTAAGACGAAGACGGCGACCCACGGTTTTCACACGTACCCCGCGATGTTCATTCCGCAGGTAGCGCGGAAGCTCATCAACGCCTTTACACAGCCCGGCGAGACGGTTGCCGACATCTTCTGCGGCTCGGGCACGTGCTTGGTCGAGGCGCGACTGCTGAACCGTCCCGCTGTAGGCATCGAGCTGAACCCCCTCGCCGCGTTGATCGCCAAGGTCAAGACGACCCCGATTGATCCGGTCCGGCTCCGTTCGGCGCTGAATCAGGTCGTTAAGCAGTGCATGGCGCATCCGCGCGCGCCGATTTCGTTCCCGGCTTCGTCGAACATGGACTTTTGGTTCCCGCAGGACAAGAAGGAGGAGATCAACGCCGTCAAGCAGGCAATCGCAGCCCTGGGCGACCCGGACTTGATCGACTTCTTCCACGTTTGCCTGAGCGAGATCGTCCGTTTCGCGTCGTTCACGAAGAACGGCGAGTTCAAGCTCGTTCGCGACAAGGGCAAGATCGAGCATGGCGTTCGCTACGACATCGTCGAGGGCTTTACCGAAGTCGCGCGGCGCAGCATCGCCGGGATGGCGGAGTTCTACGCCAACGCATCCGACGCGCCGACGCGGCTCATCCACGGAGATTCCACGGCGGCGGCTGACATCGAAGATGGCTCGGTTGCGCTCATCCTCACCTCACCCCCGTACGGCGACAGCCGCACGACAGTCGCCTACGGGCAGTTTTCCCGGCTGTCGGCGCAGTGGTTCGAGTTGATTCCGCACGACCGAAAGGACATCGACACGGCGCTGCTCGGCGGCAAACCGAGCCCATCACTAGAAGACCCGGTATTGAGCCGTTCTGCGACGCTACAACAGTGCGTGAGGCTAATCGCGCTGGAAGACGAGAAGCGGGCTCGAGAGGTGCTTGCGTTCTATCGCGATCTGGAGCGGGCATTCGTCCACGCCGAGCGCTATCTTCGACGTGGCGGGCACTTCGCGCTGGTTGTGGGAAACCGCACCGTCAAAGGCGTACAGCTAAAGACCGATACGATCATCGCCGAACTGGGCGAGCACCTTGGCTTCGTAACTCGCGGTATTCTCTTCCGGTCGATTCCCAACAAGCGGATGCCGATGGAGAACAGCCCGACGAACGTCGTCGGCGCCAAAGCAGAGACGATGCATCGCGAGAGCATCGTTATTCTGGAGAAGGTGTGAGGAACGGCTTCGCTCAGCGGCGCCGGTGCGTCAACACGATTCCGTATATTGCGACGCCGGGGATCGTGCCTTGACGGATGAAGCAGCGGGCTGATGCACGGTGTGCATGCTACCGCGTGCGCTATGTTTCCCGTTGAAGCAACTCGGGCTCCAAAGAGCGACGATGTAGGAATCGCATGCCAGTCGACATCCAGCTCCATACGTTCCGCTCTGACGCGTTTCCGGCCGTCGTTCGCGAGGCCGCTGAGTTCATGAGCACGACGCCAGTGCATGGCCTCCCGCCGAGCGAGCCATTTGCCGGCAGTGGCGTCTACGCTCTGTACTACACGGGTGCACACGACCTGTACGCACCGCTATCGTCCAGGAATCGTGTCGAAGCGGTCTATCCGATCTACGTAGGCAAAGCCGTCCCCAGAGGCTGGCGGACAGCGCGACGTTCGACGACTCGTAACCAGGAGGAACAAGCCCTATTCAGTCGGCTGCGTGAGCACGCAAGGAGCATTGCCCAAGTTGACAACCTGGACGTTCCGGACTTCGGATGCAGGTTCATGATCTTGGCAGGGAGTGAGACGGACCTCATCGCGCCTGTCGAGTCGGAACTGATTCGGCGGCACATGCCTCTCTGGAACACCGTTGTCGAAGGCTTTGGCATCCACCATCCTGGAGGAGGGCGATCAGGTCAGGCAAGGTCGATGTGGGATGTCCTGCATCGGGGGCGACCGTGGGCGATCGATCTCACTGGTGAACCGCTGTCCGAGGGCGCAATAGCAGAGAGAGTCCGAGACGTCCTTGCGTCACTGGGGTTTTCGTAGCTCTATGACCGCCTCATAGAGTTGGGTCGATTGCCTCGCCTTGCCGACGCGGACTTCAGAGCGAATGATGCTGTTGCCAACACGTGTCTCGCGCGGGACTTCGATCCCCTTGAGCACCAATCCGCCTGCTTCGGCGATCTCGCCAAGATACTGATCCGTGGGAAGATGGATGCCCTGGAGAATGCTGTTCCCGATGACGATCAATGCTGTACCGCCTGGCTTGAGGGCATATCGCATCGCCTCAACAAGGCGATGGCAGTCGTTGAAGTAGGTCGCCGCGTAGTTTGCCCACCCGTTCCCTCCATAGACGCCTTTGGCAGCGTTGAGGCCGCGTAGCTCCTCAAGTTGCTGCGGCAATCGACTTCTGGGCAGCTCGAAGCAAAGATCAACGGGCTCCAGGTCTCGCACTGTCTGCCAATACGTGCCGAAATTGGCGCGCTCGAGCGTTCGGAAGTCTTCCGTGGAATCAGCGAGGCCAAGCCAGTAGAGATGCGGGCGAGTGTTCCGGTTGTAGTGGTAGTTGTTCAGGTACGGCGGCGAGGTAATGATCACATCCACACATTCTGGCTCAAGATGACTCCTGACAGCAAAGAATGAATCATGTACCACGCGTGCCCGTGCAGTCGAGGTTGGTCTTGCCTCTCTGAACCACCTGATGTCCGATACGATCTCCTGAAGCTTGCGGAGGAGCTCTCCCCCAACGTCATAGTCCTCGATCTCCTGCCTCCCTGCGCTTGCGCGTCTACCCAAACTCGGTTCGTACGAGTAGTTGGAGAACGCGACCATCCTGGAGGCAAAGGCAAGCCGAAACACGTCTCGTACGGCTTCGTCGTCGATGGTCTCGACAAAGTCGCAGAAGATCAGCACCTTGCGCAAGACGCAGGGGCTATAGAATGGGCTTCGAGTGGCAAATCGCTTGGGTGGCTGCGACTGAGGCGTGTAGCTCCCGGTCACCCGTTCGTAGTAGAAATCGGAGAAGGAACGGCTGTGGTTCTCAAGGGACTTGTCACAGATGGTGTGCGCCTGTGTCTTGACGCGACTGGCAAGCACGGCATACGGGTTGATCTCGAAACCGATGGCTTCGTGCCCTTGCAGCAGGGCCTCCACCAGAGTCGTCCCCACGCCGCAGAATGGGTCCAACACCGTACCCGCGTATTCCAGTCGGTCTGACAATGCCCTGGCAACAAAGGAACTGCCGAATCCCGCGATCCACGGAACCCACCGATGGACGGGAAGTGTCTTGTTCCCGGCAAAGCTTGGGTCGCTGAACCCAGTGCCATTCCGGGGCGCATGTCTGCCATCGTCTGACTCGAACAAGCTCAGCTGCAAGCCCATCGGATGCATGGCAATACCCATCCTGTTAGCTTTTCGTCATGATATATGATACGCCACATGGTACCCAAGCAGCATTTGTGGACGATGCCAATGCTATCGTTCCCACCAGTACGGAGTTCCGTCCTCGGCGGCGCGCCTTTGTAGAAACGTGCATCCGCCGCGCGGAAGGTACGCATCGCCGCGTCGCGGTGTCCGTGTCTGACGGCGTGTATTCTGTGTCACACGGACTCGTACGGCAATCCCGACCCAAGGCGATGAGCACACAACGTCGTCGCTTCCGCGGGAATGACAGAGGGAAGCGGGGCCACCGGGGATCGAGGCGCGGCTCACGTCCCATTGCCCCCCGCCTCCTCCCCGGCTATCGTTCCCTCCGACCGGCCCGACCCATACCGGAAGGTGACTCGATGGACATTCACGCCCATTTCCAAGAACACGGCTTCTACATCGCTCGCGGCGTCTACTCCCCCGACGAAGTCCGCGCCATGGAGGCGGACTTCGACCGCATCGTCGACCAGCTCCTCAAGAGCGACGAGGACGTCAACGCCCGCTGGGGAGCCGGTGACACGGTCGTCTACCACACGCATCAGGTGCAGGTCTACTCCGCCGTCTGGCTCCAGGCGATCCAGCACCCGAAGTTCCTCGACGTCGCCGAGGCGATCCTGGGTCCCGATATCATCCTCCACCACACGAAGCTGTTCCAGAAGCCGCCGGAGGTCGGGGCTCCCTTCCCGGTTCATCAGGACTGGCAGTACTTTCCGACGGTGCAGGACACAATGATCGCCGGCGTCATCCACGTCTCCGAGGCGACCGAGGAGATGGGCTGCTTCCGCGCGTACCCCGGCACGCACCAGTACGGTCGGCTCGACGGCATGATGGGCGGCGGGCAGAACCGCGAAATCACCGACCAGTACCCCATCGAAGGCGCGACGCCCTGCATCGTCGAGCCGGGCGATGTCGTGTTCTTCCACTACTTCACCTTCCACGGCTCCATGCCCAACCGCTCGCAGAAGACGCGCAAGACGGTTCTCGTCCAGATGCACGCGGGCAGCGACGAAGTGGAGCCGGGGAACCGTCACGTCTACTCGCGCCTGGCGCTCCGGGGATGGAACCACCTCGCCAAGCGTTCCACCGGGAACATCGCCGGCTGACGTTGCCGTCGTCGGGCGGATGACCGTAGAATCCGCCGACAGCGACAGGTGACTGAGGAGCGTTCGATGGCATTCGTCATTGCCGAGCCGTGCGTCGACGTCAAAGACACCGCCTGCGTCAAGGTCTGTCCGGTCGATTGCATTTACGACCTCGAGGGGGAGAACCAGCTCTACATCCACCCGACGGAGTGCATCGACTGCGGCGCATGCCAGCCGGAATGCCCCGTGCAGGCGATCTTCCCGTTGTCCGACGTGCCCGCGCAGTGGGCGTCTTACATCGAGAAGAACGCCAAGGCATTCGAGGGGCGTGAGATTCACGCGTCGGCTACAGGCGGCGGTTCCGACGGCGTCGCGGCTCCCGCCGCGCCCAACGAGCTTGACGCGATCCGCAAGCTGCTCGAACAGGTCAGCGCGAAGAAGCTGGCTCCCGAAGCCGCGCTCGAACAGGTCGTCCCGGCGCTCAAGAAGCTGGGAATCCACGTCGGCTAGCCCGCCGGACCTCCCCGGCGGAACCGCCGAAGGGAGCGAATCGATGGGCATGTCGCCGCGCGAACGCATGACCGCCGTCCTGTCGGGCGAACCGACGGACGCCTTCCCGGTCGTCATCCCCTATCTCGACATCTTCCTACGCGACCACTGGCGCGAAGTCACCGACCTGCCCTGGTGGGCTCCGTGGGACGGCGACATCGAGACGCACCTGCGGATCGCCCGCGATCTGCAGCGCGCCGTCGGCGTCGATTGGGTACCTGTCTACGGCGGACACTCGCGCGCGTGGCGAGAACGCCATCGGATCGAGCTCCGCAGCGGCGAGCCGTTCCTCGTCGATACCGAGTCGGACGCGGCGCATCGGTTGACGGAGCCGCCGGTCGGCGGGG
>VGLH01000078.1 GCA_016866785.1 Candidatus Poribacteria bacterium | reverse complement strand
GCGCGATCAGCCCGCGTGCTCGTCGGATCAACCCGAACGGGCACGATTGCTGCTTGTGGTCTGACGCAACGCGCGACCGGCAGCGGTCGTCACGCTCTTGACGCGGCGAGTCGAGCCGTGTAGAGTGAGAAGAGACCGTCCGGTTCGCGGCGGTACCTGACGACGTGTTAGGAGGCACGCTCATGGCGGGACAGGGCAGAACCAGCTTCGCATTCACCGTATCCCTCATCCTCCACGGGATCGCGGCAGTGGTCTTGACGCTCTACATCCTCGTAGAGAAGCAGATCATCCCGAACCCGTTCGCAGCGGAGTTCGTGACTCCGCCGCCGCCGCCCAAGCCGACGGTGCGTAAGCCCGAGATCAAACAGATTCCCAAGCCTGTCGTCATCACCGATCAGCCGGTGGTGCAGGTGCAGCAGGTGCAGACCCGTGTCACCACCGCCGCGTTCGTGAAGACCGCGAACGTCCGTTCCGACACGGTTCTCGAGTTCGCGCCCAAGTCCGTCCAGATCAACGCTCCGGTGAATCCGGCAGCGCCGCGCGTGATCAACCCGAACATCGCCGTGCCGCAGGTCGTCACGACAGCGAACCTGCCCGTCTCGGACAGCCCCGAAGCCCTCGCCTATTCGGCTCCGGTCGCCGGAGCGGGCATCGGCACGGGTCCGAGCATCGGGCGCGCGGTTGTCGGCGGCGGCTTGTCGGTGGGTCGCGGCATCCAGGGCGGCAAGCTCGCAGGTATCTCGCTCGTGGAGAAGGTCAACGCGACGATCGACGGCATCGGCGATATGGCGCAGTCGCTGACGATCGGCGCGGTGGACGTGCTCCCGTTGCCCAAGGGCGAGCCGGGCGGTCGTGTCGTGGGCCGGGGCAAGGACATCAAGGGCGTGTTCCGCCTCGTCCGCGTGAAGCACAACCTGTCCGACTGGTGGGCTGACTCGTCCTCGCTGAACGCGCTGGCGAAGTGGCTCAACGAGAAGACGCAGATCAAGACCGACATGAACGTAGAAGGCGGCGCGGTTTCGCTGAACGACGCGAACCTGATGAAGTCGCCCCTTCTGTGGATGACCGGTCACGATCCAGCCCTCGTTCAGTCGCAGAGCCTCGCCCGAAGCAGCAGCGGCGGCGGCGGCGGCAAGTTGGACAACAAACTGTCCGACTCCGAAGCGGCGAACCTGCGGCAGTACCTGGTCGACAAGCAGGGCTTGCTCGTGTTCGACGACTGCGGCGTCAACGCGCCCGCTCAGGCGATGATCAAGATCTTCCAGGCGCAGATGCGCGTGGTGATGCCGGAATACGGCATCGAGCGGCTCCCCAACGACCACGAGATCTACCGCAACTTCTACGAGATCGGTGGTCCTCCGGTCGGGTTCGACATCTTCTGGTGGGGAACGCGCCCGCCGAAGCGGAACTTCCTTGAGGGCATCTCGGTCGGCGACAAGCTCGTCGCCATGATGATCCGTCGCGACTACATGTGTGCGATGGAAGCCGTCAACCTACCGACGCGGTCGGTGAACTACTCTCCGGGCGTCTACCGTTGGGCGACCAACGTGGTGGTCTACTCGCTGACGCACGGGAACATCTCCGACTACAAGGACTACGTCCCCGAGGATACGCTGGCGAAGCAGGCGGCTCCGACGGCGGTTCCGCAGTCGACCCGCATCAGCGCGACGCCCATCCCGATCGAGGAATAGGGTCCGGATCGAGGATCCGCTACCAACGCGTCAGGTACAGAAAGGCTGCCTTCGGGCAGCCTTTCTTCGTCCTGCGCACGGACGGTGCACGTATACCAGGGCTGTTTCATGAACGAGTCTCGCCGCCTGCTGCGCAGGTCCAACACTACCTGTCATTCCCGCGAGCCCCGCCTTCGCGGGGCCAGGAAGCGGGAATCCAGGCTCTGGGCTCCCGCTTTCGCGGAAGCGACGGCGATAGAGGGTCAGCGCGTCGACGGATGCCGCAGCGCGCGGGCATCAGCCGGTTGCCTGGGGTGCAGAAGTGCGAGGCGAGGTGTGCTCATGAAACAGCCCTGGCACGTATACCCGCTGCCTTGAGCGGTCGCACACGGGGCGCTATGATGCGAAGGCTGGCATCGACGCGCGGGGTATGGAGGAGGTCCCATGGTCCAGACTGGCTACCTGCTGATCACGGATATCACCGGGTACACGCAGTTTCTGACCGAATCAGAGCTCGAACACGCCCACCAGATTCTTCAGGAGCTCATGCGCGAGCTGCTGCGCGAGATGCGGTCTCCGCTTCGGGTCTCGAACTACCAGGGCGACGCGGTGCTGGCTTACGCCCGACGCGATGATATTATCCAAGGTCAGACGCTGCTCGACACCGTGGAGGGCATCTACGGCGGGTTCGCCGAGGCGCGTGATCTCATCCACCGGAACACGCGATGCACGTGCACGGCGTGCCAAAACACCCCCACGCTCGACCTCAAGGCGTTCGTGCACATGGGCTCGTACATCGCCCAGCGGGTCGGCGACCACGAGGAGCTCAGCGGGCCCGACGTCATTCTCGCGCATCGCCTCATGAAGAACACAATCCGCGAAAGCACTGGCGTCCGGGCGTACGCGTCGTTCACGTCTGCCGCCCTCGACGCGATGGATCTCCCATCGTGGCGTCAGGGACTCATCGCGCACCGGGAGACGTACGAGCATGTCGGTGTCGTCGAGATGGGAGTTCACGACCTATCCGCCGCATGGCAGGCGCGCCTGGCGCAGCGGCACGTCACTGTCGATCGCGGTCAGGGGGTCCTGACATTCCGCGCCAAACTGCCCGTGCCGCCGTCCGTGGCATGGGACCTGGCTACGAATCCGGCTCGGAAGCGCGTCTGGTTGGGCATGTCCGATGTGCGCCACGATGCCACGAACGGACGGCTGGTCGGTCTGGGCACGACGTTCCACTGCGCCCACGACATCGGCGAGTTCGCCGAACGGATCGTTGGCTGGAAGCCATTCGAGTTCGTCACGTTCGACTCGACGGCGTTCAACGGCGTGCGCTACGTGGAGACCTTCCGACTGACCCCGGACGGCGACGGCACTCGCATCGACCTGCTCGTTCGTATCAAGCCTGCCGCCGGTCTCATTGCGCGCTTCCTGGAGCGCAAGCGGCGGGACGAGCTCGCCAACGTGCTGACCATGGCGCTCTCAGCAGGAATGGCAGGCATCGAGCAGATGGCTGCCGAGCACCGCGACGACGGTCAAGATACGCACGCGACTGTGAGCTCCTGAGTGCTGGGCAAGCCAGGTCTCGCGCTCCTGTCCTTGTCTGGCAAGCGCGCGGACGGACGTGTTGACCCGATTCGCACGGGAATCCTGCACATCCTGACTGCGATCCTGCTGTCAGCGACCGCGAGCGCGATGCCGATTGTGTCCGGGGGGCAGCCTCGCATAGTCGTGCAGGTCGGCACGGCGGCGTCTCCCATCGAGCGGCACGCGGCAACGATGCTTTCCGACTTCGTTTGGGGAGCCTCAGGAGGGCGCGTCGTCGTCGAGGCAGGTTCCGCTGCGATTGCCCGAAGCGGCACGGTCGTCATCGGCACTCCCGTTTCCCATCCGCTCATCGCGCAGCTCTCCGCCGACCACCATGTCAGCCTAGATGGCCTCGGCGCGGAGGGATATCACGTCCGAGACTTACGCCTCGCCAACGGAGAGATCGTCGTCGTGGCGGGGAACGAACCTCGCGGTGCGCTCTACGGGGTAATCGCCCTGATGGAAGCGCTGACTTCCCGACACGTCCAGATGGAACCGGTAGACCTCGAGTTCCGCGTGACAGATGTACGTGATCTGACGAGCGACGGGCTGAACCTGCGTTCCTCACCGTACTACCCCGTGCGAATGACCATCGATGCGGACTCGCCAGAATGGCTGGCGCGCCACCGTGTCAATGTCAGCGGCGCAGAGGGCGTCTGGACTGGAACCGGGATCGACGACGGGATCGGGGCGGCGGTTCAGTACGTGTTCGGCTTCGACGAGTTCCAGGATGTCAGCGTCGCACGCCGTCTGACGCTCATACAAGAGCTGCGAGCCAGGTCGCAATCGCTCGCCGAGAAAGGGATCGACTCCTATCTCTTCATGTATCTGACCGGCGAGCCGACGAAGGCGCTGATCGAGGCTCGTCCGGATCTGTTGGGGCCCGAAGTCGCCTATCCGGCGTCGAGGAACGGGAGATCCTATCGCCCCTTCTGCTGGTCCAACCCGGACACCGTCGCGTTCTTCGTCGACCTTATCCGCGAGATCATGCGCGCGCATCCTGACCTGACGGGCTTGCACCTGCGCGCCTGGGGAAGCGAGACGCGCGCGTGCGAATGCCCGGAGTGCGGAGGCGCTGGGCTCCAGGGACAGGAACGGCTCTGGAGCCTCGTCGACGAGATCATCCGCTCGGCGAGGAGCGTGCGCCCTGGAACACGCTTCATCCTGTCGGGGTATGAGGGCGAATGGCTTCGCGATCCAGATCGCCGCCATCTGCGGTCGCTGCCTAGCGGGACGATCATCCTGCAGAAGTGGGGCATCGACGGCGAACCCACAGGCGATCCCGAGCTCCCACGAGGGCTCCTGGGCGACGTGGTGTCAGCAGGGCATCACCTGGTTGTCATCTCGCACGATGTTGAGGAAGTTCAGCCGCTGTGGATGGTCGAAGCCAGCCTGTTTACCCTCGGCGTTCTGCGTTTCTCGCTGGATGCCAGCGTCCCTCGATTGGGCGGTTTCACGCTTCAGGGCTCCGACTCCATCGGCGATCTCGATCGCCGTCTTGCAGCGCGGCTTAACTGGAACCCCTCACCGGTCGAGTACCAGCTCCTTCCGAACGCGCTGCGCTTTCTACACGGCGAACAGGCGGGGACGGCGCTTCTGCGGGCGCTTATCTCGAACGGCGCTGTCCTTTCGAACTTTTTCTCGGACTACGCCGGCATATCGTCGCTGACCGGAGCATACGGCGAGGGATCGCGCGGCTTCGCGACACGCCTATGGGACCTATTCGGCGACCGCGCGGTGCGCGATATTCTCAACCTGCCCGATGCCGATGCCGTGCAGTACGCTCTCGACCGACTGTCGGCGCTCCGGTCGGCACAGGACGAAGCGACGGCATACGCGCGCGAAGCCTATGTCGTCACGACCCAACGCGACGCAGGGGTCGATGACGTCTGGCATCTCATGGAAGCGTGGTCGGCGCTGTTCGCGTCCCGTTGGTCGCTGATCGAGGCGATGCGTTTGGCTCGAGTCGGCGCCCAGACGAGTACCGTCGAGGAAGCCCTGCGATCAGCGATCTCTGAAATGAGGCGGGTGCGGGAACAGCTTGACGGCGTCGCCAGCTACGGCGCACTCATTCATGCGAACGCCGGGGAGACGAAGGCGCTCGTCCTGTCGCGGATTGACGCAGACATCGCGCGCATGGAGTCGTTGACTGCCGCAGGGCTCCGCCAGGACGATCCAGGCGGCGTCGACGATCCAGCGTTGGACCAGGGGCGGTTCGCGTTGCTCGATGTCCGGGTCGATGCCGGTCGCAGCGTGCCAGGCGAGGCAGTCGTTGCCTTTCGGCTCACGCACGATGCCGATGCCGTGGAGCTGGACGTGTTCAGCCTAGGTGGGGCGCGCGTCGCGCACGTGCTGCGGAGAGACATGCGACGCGGCGCCGGGAGGGTGCGGTGGGACGGACGTGGTTCCACTGGGGAACCGGTCGCCCGAACGCTCTACGTGTTTCGGTTGACGGCTCGACGTGGCGAGGAACGGCTGGACGCCCTGGGACGGCTCGTGCTCCAGCCATGATGCCGGAGCGGGGCAGGGCACGAGGCACGCGCCCCGTGCCCTGCGTCGTCCCGAGACCTAGCGCGATGTCTTCAGAGTCGCCCAAGTGGAGGCGGACTTTCCGCCGGGAGAGACTGCAAGCAACGTCGGGATACCCGATGCGCGGATGTCATCGAGCTCCGCGAGGCTGAGCGCCTTGTTGAAGACGGCGACCTCATCCACCTTTCCCGGTATGGGCATCAGGTTCGTCTGAGCCAGCCCGATGCGGAAGGTCTGAGGGATCTTGTCCATCGCGCCGCCGCCGGGCGTCGTCGCGTCGAGCTTGCCGTCCACGTACTGGATGACATCCTTCCCGTCGTACACGCCAGCGACGAAGTGCCATTCGTTCAGCTTGGGCGTCTCCTTCTGGATCCCTCGAGTCCCCTTCCAGCCGCCGAAGTGACACCATATCTCGACCTTGCCGGCAGTCCATTGCATCGTGTATCCGCCGGCATTCGCTGGATTGCGCCGACCCCACAGGTTCGAGTCGCCGGGCGCTTCGGTCGGATAGATCCAGCCGAGAAGCGTGATCGCCTTGGTGATGTCCAGTTGGGGGATGTCGGGGAACTCGACGTAGCTGCCGGCGACGAGCTGGATGCCGCCGCCCAGCTTGCCGTCCTTCACCCACTTCAGGTCGCCGGTGACCGCGCCGGATGCCCCGGTCGCGCTCTTGTCCCCGACCTTGGCTCCCGCGCCTTCTTCGAACGGCACGTAGAGCACCATGCTGTCGAAATCGATGCCACGCGCCACCGACGCAACGACGATCAAGGCGCACACACTCAGTAGAAGTCGCCTCATGGTTGTCTCCTCTTCGCTGGCTCCGCAGCCGTTGCCGATTCACCATCCACGGTGCATCGCTTCGGCGTACAGCGCAACCTGCGCGGACGACGGACACGCTCAGGATATGGTCAGTTGCTCGCGCTCGATATCGTCGGTATCAGCCGTGCCGATGGCGAGCTCCGCAGCGCGTCGGATATAGCCCGTCTCGCGAGTGATCGTCTTCAGCCGTGACTCCGGCTGAGCCTGACGACGCGCGTTCAGCGCTTCGAGCAGAACGGTATCGAGCGCCACCGGATCGCGCGACATGTAGAGGCGGTTCGCATCCCAGTGCCATACGGGATCGTAACCCGGGCCCGTCGAGTACGCACCCGACAAGGCGTCCACGATGGTGACGGCGTGTTTGCCGCGGAGCGCGCTCTGGGTCCAGATGTCGGCGATCACGGGAACGCCGTCGCCGTTCGTCGCGTGGAACCGCGCCGTGTTGCTGACCGATCCCAACGCGAGCGACGACAACGCGCCGCTCAACCCGACGATGGGGTGCGACTTGAGCACAGGCAACGAGACGATGCGCGTCGCCCGTTTGGTCAGCACGTTGCTGTAGTGTGACAGCGTGCCGTGAGCATCGCGGCGAGCCGCAAGGTCCTCGTCCGTCTCGACGTACAGCGCTTCGTCGTATCCGTCGACCGATATCTGCGACGCTTCGCCCTCGGATGCGACGAGCGTTCCGACGGGGTCGCCGAACCCACGTTCCGGCGCTGGCTTCCCGCTGTACGCGAATCGCGCCAAATGGGGCGCGAAGCGATCCCAGACGAAGATGTTCTGCGGCGGCACATCGGCTCCGACCAGCGACCGGATCACCTCGTCGATCAAGGCATGGTGAGTCGACAGACCGGGCACCGTGACGCTCGCCTTGATCGCGACGACGTCATTGGGCGCGACGAGCATCTTCCAACCCGTGTCCGCTGTCCGCTTGCCCGTCAAAGCACGGATCCCGTCGTCCACCATCGCTCTCAGCACCGAACCATCGACGAGGTGTTCCCGCTGCACCGTCTCCGACTGCACCTCGACAACTCGAGCCGGAGGCTTCTGCGCCAGAACCGACTCGCGCCTGAGCCACAGGGCTCCGCTCGCCGCGCCCAGGGCGCTCAGTCGCAGGAATTCGCGTCGACTCGGTTCCGATGTCGTCATCGCGCCAGAACCGTACCCTTCTCACCGACGATCCACGCGCGTTTGCCTCTGACGGCGATATCGAGCAGGTTCGGCAGCGTCGTCTCACCGTCACTCGGAAACGGGCTGAGCTCCCATGTATCGCCGCCGTCGCGCGTGCGCAGCAACGTGCCCTTCTCGCCCGCGATCCACCCCTCTTGCTCGTTCAGGAACGCGATAGCGTGAAGCGTCTGGGGTACTGGGCTCGCCTGCGGCGTCCAACGCACACCACCGTTGGTTGTGCGCAGGATCGTGCCCTCTCGTCCGACAGCCCATCCTCGGCGCGCGTCGAGGAACGCCACGTCATAGAGCGGCGTCTCGCCCTCGACCTCCACCATGCTCCACTGCTCGCCGCCGTTGTTCGTGATGAGGATCCGCGCGTTGTCGCCGACGGCGCACCCGTGCGATTCGTCCGCAAATGCGACGCTCCAGAGATGGTCGTCGTTGCGGTGCTGGGTCTCCCATGCGCCGCCGCCGTTGTCGGTCCGGGCGATGGACCCGAAACCGCCGACGGTCCAACCGCGCGTGCGGTCGAGGAAGCGCATGCCGAGGATGCCCGATTTGGACCCGGTGTCCTGACGCCGCCACGTCGAGCCACCGTCCGTTGTGATGAAGAACGTCCCCTGAGAACCGCCAGCCCAACCGATCCGCTCGTCCGCGAACTCGACCGTGTTGAGCACCAGCGACGCGCCGTCGGATGCCGACGCCTGTTGCGCAGACCAGGTCTTGCCGCCATCGCGCGACGCGAGGATCACGCCGCCGTTTCCGACCGCCCATCCGAGCTTGTCGCTTGCGAACGACACGCCCATCAGATGGGGAGCGCCGTCGACGGTCACGCGCCGCCAGCCTTCTAGCTTGTCTCGCCGGCAGCCTGCCGCCGCTACAGCGAGTCCGACGACGATCACGCAGAGCGCGACACGGTTCCAGAGGCGGCGCATCGTCAGAGGCTCCTCCTCGGTCGATCTCCTACAAGGCGCTCAGTTTCGCGTGCTGGTCAGCCGCAACGAGTCCGTCGATCAGCGTGTCCAGATCGCCGTCCATCACTTCCATCAACTGGTAGATCGTGAGCCCGATCCGGTGGTCGGTGACTCGGCGCTCGTGGAAGTTGTAGGTTCGGACCTTCTCGCTCCGGTCGCCCGACCCGACCATCGAGCGGCGGGCTTCGGCGCGTTCGGTCTCTTTCTCGCGGAGCATCATATCGTACAACCGCGACCGCAGAACGACCATGGCTTTGGCTCGGTTCTTGATCTGCGACCGCTCGTCCTGGCAGGTGACGACGAGCCCGGTGGGGATGTGCGTCACGCGAACCGCTGAGTCGGTCGTGTTGACCCCTTGTCCGCCGGGCCCGCCGGAGCGATAGACATCGACCCGCACTTCGTCTGGAGCGATCGCGACGTCGATCTCCTCAGCCTCCGGCAGGACGGCGACCGTCACCGCAGACGTATGGATTCTGCCGCTCGCCTCAGTCTCGGGAACCCGCTGCACGCGATGAACGCCGCTCTCGAACTTCAAACGGCTGTAGACACGCGTGCCCGACACCGAGAAGATGACTTCCTTGTATCCTCCGATGGCGGTTTCGTTCAGTGACAGCAGCTCGGTCTTCCAGCCCTTCCGCTCTGCGTACCGTTGGTACATGCGGCAGAGCTCGGCGGCGAACAATGCAGCCTCATCCCCGCCGGTGCCCGACCGAATCTCGAAGATCGTGTTCTTTTCGTCGTTGGGGTCTTTCGGGATGAGCTGGATCCTGGCTGCCTGCTCCAGCTCGTCTCGACGCTGGGTCAGGGAGTCCGTTTCCTCGCGTGCCAGTTCGCGCAGTTCCTCGTCGTCCTCGAGCTCCAGCAGCTCTTCTGCGGACTTCAGGTCGTCCAGCACCTTCCGGTACTCGGTGTAGAGCGCGACCACAGGCTCGAGCTCGGCGCGGAGGCGACCCAACCGCTGCACTTCCGCCTGATCGCCGTACACATCGGGGCGACTGAGCGTCTCGTCCACCTCCCGCAGTTTGTCGGCGATGTCGGCGAGCTTCTCGATCATATCGAGCATTCGGAATCGTCCGTTCTAGGTCAGGTCTTGTCGTCGAGATGTCGCTGGCGGCGAACTTCGTATAGGGCGATGGACGCTGCGACGGCTGCGTTGAGCGATTCGGCGGAACCCGACATGGGGATCGACGCGTACTCGTCGATCACCGTGCGCACACCCTCCGCGATGCCGTCCTGTTCGCTGCCGATGACGAGCACTGTCGGTCGGGTGAAGTCGACGCTCGACAGCGTGCGCGCCGCTCCCGGATCGAGTCCGATGACTGCCAGCCCTGTCAGCGTGTTTCGAACCTGGTCGATCCAGCCAGTCCATGTCTGGGCGTCGGGCGTGGCAGTCATGGGCAGCGAGAACGCCGAGCCCATCGTCGCCCGCACCGTTCGCGGGTCAAACAGGTCCACGGCCGGCTCGATGATGATACCACAGGACGCCCCAAGCGCGTCCGCCGAGCGGATGATGGCTCCTAGGTTCCCGGGATTTCGCGGCCTGTCGAGCGTCAACGCCAGGCAGTCTTGGCGCACTGCCAGGTGATGCAGCTCCAATCGTCGCTGCTGGATCACCGCGACGATCTCCGTGTCTCCCCGGTCGCCCAACCTTCGGAGGATGTGGTCAGCCACTGGAACTCGAGCGTTCGGATCGCACGCTTCGACCAGAGCCTGCGCGCGCGGTGAACGCCGGGCGTCCGGGTAGTACAGAAGCTGCCGCACGAGCCAACCGGCTCGCACGGCTTCCGTGATCGCCTGGGCCCCGTGCGCGACGAACTCCCCTGCGGAGTCGCGGCAACGCCGCTTGGCTAGCAGCGACCGTACATGCTGAATCTTGGGGTTGGATCCGGACGTGATCATGCGCTCAGAACCGATCCCAGCACGGTAGGTGCCATTCCGCCCGTGCCGCCGCGAGGCACAACTTGGAACGGCTACAGACTAGTGCCCGCGACGTTTCGCCGTCAATCGGCAGCAGTGATTCTTTCTTGGGTACTGTCGATCACACCCCAAACCGTGATCGTCACACATTCACCTTCAGTCCCGCAGCCAAGACCAACCTACGCTGAGAGCCGGTCGCGATTGCCGCGCCGAGCTTTCCGATATATGATCGAAAGCTGGTGGCCATCGCTCGCGCCGGAGACGGCTGCGAGCACATGAAGGGGGTACGATGAACCGGGCTCCATGGCGTTGGCGCGCGATCGGTGTGTCGGCTCTTGCGCTGCTCCTACCATTCCTGGTCCTACAGGCAAGTGCAAGTGTAACTCGCACCGAATTCAGTAGCAGCAACCCTCCAGCGAAACTCGACGCAGTGCTGCGCACGCTGTCGCGAATGCGTCCTGGGATGGTTCCTGAGTTCGCCGAGACCGTCGCGCTGTACCCACGTTCCAACGGATACTCCGTTGGCGTCTTGATGGTTGGGCGCATGTCGCCTGTCGACATCAGGTCGCTCGGCGGAGAGGTCGTCGGAAGCGCCGGCGGCGGTGTCACGGTCGCCCACATCCCCGTGCGCGCGTTGCGCGAGCTCGAGTCTCTGCCCGGGCTCACCCGTGCGGAGGCATCGCTGGTGCGTCGCCGTACCCTCGACGCTGCCACCCCGGCGACTCTCCGAGATGCCGCCTATGTGAGGACGGGGTTGAACCTGACGGGGAAGGACGTCGTCGTTGCCGTGATCGATACGGGGATCGACGTCACGCATCCGGCGTTCCGCCGCGATGACGGGAGTACCCGGATGTTGGGATACTTCGACGCCGAGAGCACGACCTCCTGGACGTCGGAGCAGATCAATGCCGCGCCGGAAGCAGCAGCTCCCGACAGCGACGGGCATGGAACGCACGTTGCCGGGATCGCGGCCGGCAACGGCAGAAGCGCGGACGGAAAGACACCCTACGTCGGGCTCGCGCCAGACGCCGATCTGCTGATCGTCCGAGGCGGAGCCAAGGGGTTCGCCGACGGAGCCGTGTTGTCCGGCGTGCAATGGATCTCCGATCAGGTCAAGTCCCTCCGTGCGCGGACTGGGAGCAAACATCCCGTCGTGATCAACATGAGCCTAGGGAGTCACATCGGTCCGCACGATGGTACCTCGCTGTACGAGCGTTCGCTCGCTGACTACATCCGAAACGGCATTCCGATCGTCGTTGCTGCCGGCAATGAGTTCCAAGACGGGATCCATCGCACGGCGAGCCTCGCGCCAGGCGAATCCGCCGACCTGGCGTTCGTCCAGAAAGGCGACGCCGGCATCTCCGTGTCCGGCTCTGGCATGCTGGACATCTGGTACACCGGGACTCGCGCCGTGTCGGTCGAGGTGCTCGTTCGCGGGGAGACGCTCGACTTCGACGGCGGGCGAAGGCGGCTTACGCCGGGCTCATGGGGCGAGATCGTCCGCGGCGAGTCGGCGATGACCATCGACAGCATCGATGCAGGCGTGGCGCACAACCCGCCCGGCTTGGCAGACGAGCTTGGCGGCGACGGTCGAGGCGGACAGCGGATATTGGTTTCGTGGAAGTGGTCCGGAGGAACGCTCAGCCCCGCAGGCGTGACGCTGCGTCTGCATGGCGACAACAGGGAAGGCTCTATCGAGTGGCACGCCTATCTCGACGATGGGATTGGGCTCTCATTCCGGGACGCGGCACCGGAGGGCACGATCGGAAGCCCAGCCACCGTGCCGACCGCAATCGCCGTCGCGTCTTACATCTCGAAGCCGACTTCCGACGAAGCGCGCCTCGGGGACATATCGGCTTTCAGTAGCGCGGGCCCGATGCGGAACCAGGGCCCGTCCTACCCCAAGCCCGACATTGCCGCGCCCGGCGACGAGATCATCGCCGCCAGGACGCGCGGACACAAAGACCCGCCGAAGGAAGCGTCCGACTACGTCGGGTCGAGCGGCACGAGCATGGCATCTCCGGCTGTGGCGGGCGGGGTCGCCCTGCTCCTCCAAGCGCACCCCGACCTGACGCCTGCCGAGATACAATCCGCCCTGCGCGCGACCGCCGTCGCATCTGGGGACCCCAACCGATGGGGAGCCGGCAAGGTCGATATCGCGGCGGCGCTACGAAAGCTGACCGTCGTGCCGCCTCCTCCCCCTCCCCCCGGCGTCCGTCCAGTGGTCAGCGTGACTGCCCCAACGGCATTCGTTCGCGATGCGGGCGGAGCAACCGGCAGCGGGACGATCTCCGTCAACGTCCAGTTCCACGTCGGGCCTTGGTTCTGGCGCGTCGGAACACCGTTCGCCGATTCGGGCGCTGCGCAGGGAACTCCCGTGCCGTCAGGCTCGTCGGCGACCATCAGTGGCTTCAAAAACGGCGAGACCGTTACGGTCCACGTCGCCTTGGGCGACGCGAGCGGCAACCTTCTGAACCCTTCGGTCACTGCCAGTACGACATTCACGGTCAAGCTCCCGCCATTGGCTGAGGACATCGACGGTGACAGCGTGGTCAACATCGTCGATCTGGTTCTCGTCGCTCGCGAGTTCGGAGCGTCACCCATCACCAATGCCCGCGCAGATGTCAAT
The DNA here is from genome assembly GCA_016866785.1 of Candidatus Poribacteria bacterium. Taxonomy (NCBI): domain Bacteria; phylum Candidatus Poribacteria; species Candidatus Poribacteria bacterium. The sequence continues at coordinate 6,518 of VGLH01000078.1, read as the reverse complement.
GGCGATGGCGTCGTGAATATCGTGGACCTTGTGTTGGTGGCTAGGCAGTTCGGTGTGGCTGCGTCTCCTTCCCTGCGAAACGGCGGCGAAGCCGACTTCGTCGCCCGGCTGATTGCAGAGGTGCGTGGGGCGGACGACGGTTCCGCCTGGTTCCGAGAGGGCATCGCGGCTTTGGAGCGGCTTGCCGTCGCCCTGCGTCCCAACGCCACCGCTCTGCTGCCGAACTATCCAAACCCATTCAACCCGGAGACCTGGATTCCGTTCCACTTGGCGGAACCGTCAACAGTCGAGGTGCTCATTCTGCGCGCAGACGGTCTGGCGGTGCGGCGACTCTCTCTGGGCTCACTCCTGCCGGGCGCGTACATCAGCCACGGTCGCGCCGCCCACTGGGACGGTACCGACGAACTCGGCGAACCGGTTGCCAGCGGGCTCTACTTCTACGAGCTGCGCGCCGGTGCCTATCGCGAGGCTCGCCGGATGCTGGTTCGCAAGTGATCATGTAGCGCTCGTGCCTTCCAGTGCTGCGCAAAGCGGTTCCCCTGGCGTCCTCTGAGCCGATGAGGACGCCGGGGGAACCTTGATGGAGCGCTCCGCAGGATGCTACACTGCAGGCAACACGCCGCCGAACCTGCACACGACCGCGCTCTCGGCGGCGACGATCGCAGGAGTTGCGGCTCCGGTCGTGTCGCGGTCAGGTTGTGCGGTTACGAACGGCAAACCTCGCTGTCCCGGAGATCCCACAATGATCGTCACCACGAAGCAACTGTTCGAAGTCGCGTACGGCAACTTCGCCATCGGCGCCTACAACATCAATAACGCCGAGCAGACGATGGGGCTCTTCCGCGGCAACAGCCAATCCAAGGCTCCCTTCATCATTCAGATCAGCAAAGGCGCACGGAAATACACCGACAAGCGGCTTCTCGAGGCGATGATCCGAGCGGCCGAAGAGATCTTTCCCGACACCATCTTCGCCGTCCATCTCGATCACGGTGACGAGGAGACCTGCTACGACTGCATCGAGTCGGGTTTCTACTCGAGCGTGATGATCGACGCGTCTCACGAGAAGCTCGAGGACAACATCGCGATCACTCGACGCGTCGCGGACGCTGCCCACGCGAAGGGCATCAGCGTCGAGGCGGAGCTCGGCACTCTCGGCGGCGTCGAGGAGGACATCGTCGGCGACCATCCGAGCCTGACCAACCCGAAGGACGCCGTGCGTTTCGTCCAAGAGAGCCAATGCGACAGCCTCGCCGCGGCGATTGGGACGAGCCACGGCGCGTACAAGTTCTCCGGCGCTCAGTCCATCCACTTCGGGCTGCTCGAGGAACTGCAGAAGCGCATGCCGGGGTTCCCGCTCGTCATGCACGGCTCCAGTTCGGTGCCCAAAGAAGAGGTGGATCGCATCAACGCAGCCGGCGGGGTGCTCAAGGGAACGGCGGGCGTCGACACGAGTCACTACCTGCCCGCAGCCAAGCGCGGCGTCTGCAAGATCAACATCGACACCGACGGGCGGCTCGTGTGGACTCGCGTGCATCGCGAGCACTTTCAGCAGGTTCCCAGTGAGATCGATTTCCGCAAGCCGGGCGCCACGTTTATCGACGAGTACGCCAAGTTCATCGCCAGCCGGAACGAGCTTCTAGGCTCTGCCGGACAGGTGGACGACGTTCGCCGTCACGTCCAGTGAGCGCCGCGTGAGGACGTCAATGTCTTCGGGGCACGGGTTCCCTGACCTTGTGGGGCCCGTGCCTTTCGCGCTCTAGACGACCTCCTGTGCGTCGCAGATCGGAGACCTTCCATGGCGTTCGAGGACCACGATGTTCCCAGACTGACGCCCGGCAAGCGACGCGGGCTCGAACGGATCGCGGGCAGTGACGGACGCTTCCGAATGCTGGCGACGGATCAGCGCGGATCGCTGATCCGGTCCCTGGCGTCACAGATGGGCTGCCGAGAGGAAGACGTCACCGACGAAGCCCTTCGGGCTGTCAAGCGGTCGATCATCAAGCACCTCACACGGCACGCGACGGGCTTGCTGACGGACCCCACGTTCGGGTTCGCGTCGGCGATGGATGCGGTCGGGAACGCAGTCGGTCTGCTGCTGTGCATCGACGAGAGCGGCGTCCTCAAGCTGGGCGGGAATGCACCGGCGAAGGTTTCGGCTCGTTTGGAGACGTTCTCGATCGAACAGGCGAAGCGCTGCGGCGCAGACGCCGTGAAGGTCCTCGTCCCGTATCGGCCGGACGCGCAGGATGGGAGCAGCGACTTCCAGGAACGCTACGTTCGCAGCATCGGCGCCGAGTGCGCCCGATGGGACATCGCGTTCGTGCTCGAAATCGTCGCCTACGAGATGGGCGAGCCCGGCAAGAGCTCGCCGGAGTACGCGTCCGCCAAGCCGCGATGGGTCGCCGACAGCGCGCGCGTGTTCTCCCGTCCCGAGTTCCGCGCCGATGTCCTCAAGCTCGAGTTCCCCGCCGAGCTCCGCATGTGCGAGGGGTTCGCCGACGGTCGGTTCGGGGGAGCCCCGCGCGAGCCCGTCTATTCGCTGTCGGAGGTCGAATCGTTCTGTCGAGACGTCGACAGCGCGTGCGATCTGCCCTGGGTCATCCTGAGCGCAGGCGTCGGGTTCGCCGAGTTCGTCGAGAACGTGAAGCTGGCTTGTCGCGCCGGCGCGAGCGGCTTTTTGTGCGGGCGCGCGCTGTGGAGCGAGTCGGCAGCATGCTACCCGGACCTGGATGCGATGGACAAAGCGGCTGCGACGGTCGGCATGTCTCATTTCGTCGAGCTCAACCAGGCGGCGGCGAATGCCCTGCCATGGTTCGAGCACCGGAGCATCGGAGGCAAGGACAGGCTCCGGTTTCCCGAGACATGGTTCGCGTAGCCATCCGTACTCCAAGCCCCAATCCCCTGTAACCCTCCGACTCGCCGTCGAGTAATCCTGGGTTAGTTCGTTCGTCCCAGATACTCCTGCGGTGCTCGGAGGGATTCCCATGAGCGTCTTCGAACGGCTCAAGCGCGCTGCTGGCGCGTGTCCAGAGTCGTTCCTCGTGAACGCCACGCGCAGCCAGGCGCTCCTGACGGAGGTCGCCCAACTCGGTCGCTACACGCCCACCAACGACGGGATCGTTGCCTTCACCCAGTTCCCGATCCACGACGTCGAAGAAGCACAGAAGCAGTTCGCGCCGAACCTGACGCGCGACGAGTTCGTGCGGAACCTGCACGTTTATGCCACGACGCTTGTCGGCGAGGGCTACAGCGACGGACGCCACTACCGGTTCTACCTGCATGAGGATGGATGGCGCGTGCAGATCGCCGAGGGCTCCGGCGTCCGGACAGCGGCGATGGATGATGCCGCGTTCAACGCCTTTCTCCGCGAGCGCGCCGTTGCACACGCAGCCTAGGGCGGCAATAATCGACGCATGCGAAACACCTCTGCCGCCGGAAGCTATCTGCTGGTCATCGCCGCTGCGGGATTCGCTTCGCGCGCCTTCACGCTGACCGGCTTCGGCGCGAAGCCGAAGTGCCTGGTCAACGCGGGAGTGGACGGAGCGACCGTCCTCGAGGAGATCACGCGCGAAGCCGCAGCGAGCGGAATCGATGACTGCGTCATCGTGACCAGCGCCGCCCGCGACCCGGCGATCTTGGCTCGGTTCTTCGACCCGACCGCCGAGGACCCGTCGCTGGGGGAGTACCTCCAGATACGCTCAAAGACCCCCGAGCTGGCACAGTTGGCGGCGAGACCGAAGTTCCGGATTCGGTATGTCCATCAGGCGGAACCCCGCGGCTTCGGCGAAGCCGTCGCGCTGACCCACCCCTACGCAACCGGCGCCGCCCAAGACGGCAGTCCGTACTCTGGGATCGCCGTCGCTCTGGGCGACGACCTCGTCCATGCTCGCGTACCCGCCACGGCACAGCTCATCTCGGCGCACCGAGCGACCGGTCACATGACGATTGCCGTGCAAGAGGTGTCCCGAGACGACGCCAGGAAGTACGGCGTCGTACGGGTCGAGCCCGAGCCCGTCCGCCTGGGTGACGGGTTCCTCGGGACCCGCGCGTTCCGAATCGTCGATGTGGAAGAGAAGCCAGACGATCCGCAACCGAATTGGATCGGCGGCGAAGAGGTCTACCTGGCGATCGTGGGGCGCTACGTGCTGAACGTCGAAGACGTGGAGTTCCTGACCACCGGCAGTGGAACCCTCAAGAAGGAGTTGGACTTCACGACGCTTCTCCGCCGCAACATCGAACGAGAGCGGCTCATCGGCGTCGATCTCGACGGGACGTGGCACAGCGTCGGCGACCCGACGTCGGCGCAGCAAGCCTACATCCACTATGCGCTGGTTCCGCCCAACGGCGAGCGGACGCCGTCGCAGAAGTCGCTCATCGCGTACGTGCGTCGGCTACTCGAGGAGAACGAGTAGAGAGCTTCGTCGTGAGGTGTTCGAGGAGGAGGCTTCTGTGGACAACGTGCGGCTCGAAGAGCTGCGAGGGCCCGGCTATACGGTCCTCGTCGGTCTGTTCGGCGGCGAGCGCCTGCCGGCGCTTCGTGACGCGCTCGACAGGATGCATCGTGACGAGGCGCATGTTCCGCGTCAGACTGCCGAGCCCGGATGCCTCCGGGGCTACAACCTGATCCGCAGGAACGCCCTGTTTCGCGAGGCGCTCGTAGAACCCGCCGTACTCAGCCTCGTGGAAGTCCTGCTCGGGAGCGACTGTATCCTCCACAGCTTCGAGTCGCGGTCGGCGTTGCCGAACGGCGGGGGCAAGCAATCCCTGCACCGCGACATGCCCTACGCCGAGAACACGCCGTTGTCGGTCAACTGCGTCTGGATGCTCGACGACTTCACCGAGGACAACGGCGCGACTCGGGTCGTGCCCGGAAGCCATCGACGCGCGGAGGGCCCGGAGCGCGACCGCGACTACGCAGACGAAGTGCTGGCAGTCCATCCGGCAGGTTCAGTGCTGATGTTCAATACGGCGGTCTGGCACGGTGGTGGACCCAACCGCACGGATCGCATCCGCCGGGCTTTCCACGTGCACTACTGCCGCAGTTGGGTCCGTCCGCAGCGGGATCACATGCGATCCATGGACGCCGACTCCCTGCGGGGCGCGACGCGCACGTTCCTCCGACTGCTTGGCTACAACAGTCAGCTCGAGTTCGAGCCCGTCCTGAACGACCACCAGCGACTGCCGGTTCCCGAAGCATCCGACGCCTGAGGCGCGCCTGCGATGGTGTTCAGGTGTGATCTGTCTTGGGTTCGGAACCGACACGTCCTCACTTGCGCCGCCATGATGGCGTGTGCGGTCTTGGCGGGGTGCCGTCCGAGCGAAGCACCCCAATCGCCGGTCGTCGCGGAGATCGCTCTTGCCACGGACGACGACCTGCTTCGGATCGTCGACCGCCTGCCGTTCGGGCTGTCCTATCGCGATGTCAAGCTTCGACTGCCAGCGATGGGCGAGATCCATCCCGACGGGCACTCGGAGCAGTCCATCGCTCAATCGCTGTTCGAGGCGTCGATGCCGGTTCGACTGTTGCGGCAGGACGCATCGCTCGAACTGAACTTCGGGTCCGGCGGGCTCTACTCGTACTACTACTGGGTGACCGAGCTCGATCTGACGCCTGCGGACAATCTAGTCTCCGCCGTAGAGGCGTATTATACGGAGCTCTACGGCAAGCCAAGACACCTCGACGGGAACCAGCCGATCTGGATATTGGACACGTCCCGGCTCATCATCCGTCAGTTCGAGTGGAACGGGACACAGGTTGTCCAGTTCGGCTTCGAGCAACGAGGGACGTAGGAGCGTCTACTTCGCATGGGTCTGCCGCAGGACATAGAGGAAGAACGGCGCGCCGAGGAACGCCGTGAGGAGCCCGACCGGAAGTTCCAATGGCGCGAACAGGGCCCGGGCGAGTAGGTCGCAGACGACCAGGAACACTCCGCCGAACAAGCTCGCAGCCGGGATGACCTTGCGGTTGTCCGCGCCAACCAGCCGCCTGACGATGTGCGGCACGATGATTCCTACGAACCCGATCACGCCAGCCACCGCCACCGTCGTCGCCGCTGCAAGCGTTCCTATCGCCAGCAACCACCGCTTGAAGCGCTCGACGTTCATGCCCAGATAGGCGGCGTGCTCCTCTCCGAGCAGCATGATGTTGAGCCCGTTGGCGAGTCGCCAACTGATCGCGACAATCGGCAGCGTGAGCTCTGCGACGAGAAGGACATGGCTCCATCCCTTGCCGGACAGGTTGCCCATCAGCCAGTAGAGAAGCGCCCGCACGTCTTGGAGGGTATGAATCCACAGATATGAAGTGACCGCCGTGCAGATGGAGCCGATGGCGATACCGGCGAGCAGTATGTCCGCCAGGCTCAGGAACTTGCCCTGGCTCGCCAAGATGTAGGCAGCCCCGACTGCCACGATCCCTCCGACAAACGCGAAGGCGAGCATACCTCCCAGCCCGCTGCCAGACACCGCTGCCGTGCCGCCACTCGCTGTCATGCCCAGGAACACCGTGGCTCCCAACGATG
>VGLH01000077.1 GCA_016866785.1 Candidatus Poribacteria bacterium | reverse complement strand
CCCGCGCTCGCTCGCCGCGTTCGCCGCAACCACGTCGGCGGCTCGCGCCTCCGGGCTGAACCTCGGATCGCGGTGGCTGGCGGGAATCACGTGCATGCAGCCGTTCTCGACGGTCGCGTCGTCGAGCGCCAGCCAGCAACTGACGATCCTGGGCGGACTGAGGGGCCAGAAGTAGAAATCCTGGTGGAACTGAAAGTGCCCATTGTCACGCGGCGGCTTCGAGATGATCTGGTCGTGCCATAGCCGCACCTGAGGCGTCCGCAGCAGGCCCCGTGCAGCACCGGCGATCGTGGGATGGTGGATCGTCGCCTCGTAGGCGGCGTCACGCTTCCACATGTTGACGAACTGATGGATCGCCCGCGCCGCTCTGCCGGATTCGGCGGGCGTCTCGCCGCGCCGGTCGTGTCCGTACCGGAACTCCGGCGAGCTGTCGTCGCCGCCGTGCAGTTCGAGCTCGATGACCCGATCCAGACCGTTGCGCAGCGCCTCGACCTCATCCGGTGTCAGCACGGGTCCGTAGTTCAGATAGCCGTTTTCGTCGAAGAACCTCACCTGGTCCGCAGTCACCATCTCCGGTTACGCCTCCTTAACGGGCTGACGTGTCGCAGGAACCCGGAGTATACATGATCTCTCCACCGGAGCCACGCGGTTCCGCGACTGTGCACGCCGGATCGAGCCCGTCATGGCGCGGTTCCTTGACGATCGACCGGGCAGACGCCATCATGCAGTCAGAACCCATTGTTGCGGCGGCGCGACGGCACTATGTGAAGGACTACGAGATGAGACGACTAATCGGCATCTGTGGCGCAATCCTAGGTATCGCACTCATGTTGGGCGCCTCCGTAGCGGCAAACGCCGCCGAAAAGAACCTCGTTCCGAACCCGGACTTCGAGGACGGAACCGTCGCGCCGTGGCATACGTACGGCGACGCCTCCATCACGCCCGCCAAGAAGGCGGATGCCCGCGCCGGCAAAGGCGCCGCTCTCGTGACCGTCAACGCTAAGGGCGTCAACTTCTGGGACTCCGGTGTCCAGTACAACGCCGGCATCACGTTCACGAAGAACGTCCAGTACACGTGGGCGATCTTCTTCCGCGCCGACAAGGATCGTCGCATCAACATGAAGCCGGAGCTGAGCGTCGATCCGTGGACCGCCTACGGCGAAGCTCAGAAGAACGTCACGACCGAGTGGGCTGAGTACTACGTCCAGTTCAAGCCCAACGTCGACGTCGTTCCGGCGTCGTTAACGCTGCACATCGCCGAGGTCCCGGTCAACTTCTACATGGACGACGTGCGCTGGTACGAGGGCACTTACGTCCCAGCCGACGGTGTGAAGGCAGTCGAGCCCAAGGCAAAACTCGCCGTCTCGTGGGCAGAGCTGAAGAAGTAGCTGAGCAACACAGATCCGGGAACGCCGCCCGACTCAACACTGGGCGGCGTTCTCGCTTCAGGGACCGTTCTAGGAGGAGGTCACCGGGAACGCGACTGTTCGCGCCGGTTGTCACAGTTCCGCCGCTGTGTCATAGTGCCGCCCGACTCGCCCTGGACCCAGTGCGCCCGATGGAGAATGAGCCATGCCGAACATCCTCTCCTGCAGACCCGGCAGTTATCGACAGCACCAGAACATCGCATACAGCCACTTGGCGGAGATCGGCGTCGGGTACATCGAGATCGGCATCCCTTCGCCGGACAAGATCGACGCCACGCTGGAGGAGTTGAAGGTCCACGGACTGGCAGTCGCCAGCACGCAGGCGAATCTGGAGATCAAGAACCCCAACATCGCCCGCGACTTCGCCGAGACGGCTCAGCTCACGAAGCGCATGGGAGCCGACCGCATCTTCGTCAGCGTCCATGCTGGTGACCTGGATCGGTCGGTCGTCTACAACCGTCTGAAGGCGGTCGGAGAGACCTGCGCGCGCCACAACGTCACCGTGATCATGGAGACGCATCCCGACTTGATCACGAACGGCGATGTCGCCCGCGCGACGATGGAGAGCGTGAACCACCCGAACATCCGCGTCAACTGGGACACGGCGAACGTCTACTTCTACAACCAGGGCATCGACGGCGTTGCGGAGATGATGAAGGTCATCGACTACATCGGCGGCGTCCACCTCAAGGACACCAACGGCGGATACCGCACGTGGTACTTCCCCGCCCTGGGCGAGGGGGTGGTCAACTTCGCCGAGGTCTTCCGCCAGCTCAACACGCGCGGGTTCACCGGGCCCTTCACGATGGAGCTCGAGGGCATCGAGGGCGAAAACTTGACCGTCGAGGGAGCCAAGGAGCGCGTCGCGTCTTCGGTGCGACACCTGCGCAGTCTCGGCGTCCTCGGATGAAGTCGCCGGAGCGTCAGGATGCTTAGCCCGTCCGAGCTCGAATCCTATCGGGAATCCGGGTACCTCGTCGTCGGAGACCTCTTCTCGGACGACGAGATCGCGGAGCTCCGCGCCGTGACGGACGACTTCGTAGAACGCTCACGCCGCGTGACGCGCCACGACGATACGTTCGACCTGGAGCCCGGGCACACCCCCGAAGTCCCGCGCCTCCGACGCATCAAGAGCCCTGCGAGCCACCATCCGGCGTACGACCGCGCCCTCCGCAAGGACGCCGTCCTCGACATCGTCGAGCAGCTCATCGGGCCCGGCATCCGAACGAACGGCGACAAGCTGAACCTGAAATGGTCCGGCTACGGCAGCCCCGTCGACTGGCATCAGGACTTCGCCTTCTATCCCCACACCAACGACGACCTCCTCGCCGTCGGCATCGCCCTGGATGATATGCGGCTCGACAACGGGCCCCTGCTCGTGTTGCCGAGATCGCATCGGGGCCCCATCCTCGATCACCACGAGAACGGCGTCTTCGTCGGGGCGGTCACCGACCCGACCTTCACACCGAGTGATCCCGTCGCGCTGACGATGAACTCCGGCGACATCTCGATCCATCACGCTCGGCTGCTCCACGCATCGGCGCCGAACCTGTCGGAACACCCTCGACGCCTGCTGCTCTTCCAGTATTGCGCCGCCGATGCGTGGCCCCTGCTGGGCGTCCCAAGCTGGGAGGCGTTCAACGCCTGTCTACTCCGTGGCACGCCGTCGCACGAGCCGCGCATCGAGCGGATTCAGGCGCGGGTTCCGCTGCCATACGGCGAGCGCACCGGCTCCATCTACGAGATTCAGACGTTGCTGTCGAAGCCCCGGTTCCCCGCACCGACGCGCCGCTAGGAATCGGACGCGTGTCGTTCTACCTCGGCATCGACGGCGGCGGCACGAAGACCTCCGCCATCCTCGTCTCGGAGGACGGTTCTGTCCTCTCCCGAGCCGAAGGTCCCGGCACGAACTACCACCGCATCGGCGTCGATACGGTCATCGCCAGGCTGTCGGAACTGGTCAGCGCCGTCTGCCGCGATATCGGGGGAACCGAACGGCTCCGCACTGCCGTCATCGGGCTCGCAGGAGCCGGGCGACCCGAGGACCTCCAAGCTCTGGCGGCGGTTCCAGCCCGAACTGGCTTGCCGGAAACCACGATGCTCACTCACGACGCCCGGATCGCCCTCGCAGGAGCCCTGGAGCGCGATGTCGGCGTCGTTCTCATCGCGGGAACCGGCTCAATCGCCTATGGTCGAGCAGCCGACGGCACCGAAGCCCGCGCCGGTGGATGGGGACTCACGCTCGGTGACGAGGGCAGCGGATACGGCATCGGTCTTGCGGCTCTGCGGGCAGTCTGCCGGGCTCACGACGGCAGAGACGACGTGACGACGCTGCGAGAGCGAGTGCTGTCGCGCATCGGGCTCGCCTCTCCCGATAGACTGGTGCGCTGGGTCGCCGACGCGACGCCAGCCGACATCGCCGACCTCGCTGGCGAGGTCGTCGCATCCGCTGCGGATGGGGACGCCACAGCGCAAGCCATCGTCTGCGTCGGGGCTGACGAGTTGGCGTTGGCGGCTTGCGCCGTGTTGAATCGGCTGTCAGGAGAGCTCGCCGTCGGATTCAGCGGCGGGATGTTGCTCCACCACGACTCCTACCGCCGCGCCGTCGCCGACCGGATCGCCGACCGGCGTCCCGGCGTCGAGGCGATCCGCGCCCTCCGATCTCCGGCGGAAGGAGCCGCCCTGTTGGCTCGGCAACTCGTCGCGAGGGAAGGAGCTCCGTGATGGCGCGGCTAGCCGACCGACTGACGGAGCAGCGGAACCCGCGATCCGTCGGCATCGACCAGCTATCGGTCGAGGACATCCTCGCCGTGTTCCACGAGGAGGATCGCGCGGCGGCCGCCGCCGTTGAGGCAGTCAGGAACAGTGTTGCCCGAGTCATTGAGCGCGTTGTGGATGCGTTCCGGGTCGGCGGGCGGTTGCTCTACGTCGGCGCGGGAACCAGCGGGAGGCTCGGTGTGCTCGACGCATCCGAGTGCCCGCCGACGTTTGGCGTATCGCCCGGGCTCGTGGTCGGCATCATCGCGGGCGGCGACACGGCGCTGCGCAATGCCGTAGAGGGCGCTGAAGACTCCGAATCGCTCGGAGCGGAGGACATCCGATCTGCGAGCGTCGGGGGCAGCGATGTGGTCGTCGGGATCGCGACGAGCGGCAGAACGCCCTATGTTCTCGGCGCGCTCCGAGCCGCCAAGTCCGTTGGCGCGGCGACCGCTCTGCTGTCCTGCACGCTTCCCGACCCTGACCTGAGCGATTTCGTGGACGTCTTCATGACGCCGCTGGTGGGCCCCGAGATCATCACGGGCTCGACGCGCCTGAAGGCGGGGACGGCGACCAAGCTCATCCTGAACCAGATCACCACCGTGGCGATGATCCGCACTGGCAAGGTCTACGACAACTGGATGGTCGATCTGCGGGCTTCCAACACGAAGCTGCGCGATCGCGCTCGGCGGATCGTCGCGTCGATCGCCGGCGTCGAGGGCGACGCGGCTCAGGCGGTTTTGGATGCTGCGGACGGCGAGGTCAAGACAGCGGCGCTGATGCTGTTGCGCGGAATCGATGCGGGAGCGGCGCGGCGAGCGCTGAAGAACGCGGGCGGCAGTCTTCGAGACGCAGAGATCGCGCTGAGCAGCCCGGGCTAGTCTGCCGGTTCCGCCGCGAATGGCACGGCTTCGATGCGATCCGGTCTGACCCACTGCGTCGCCACGAGCGACGCGAGCGCGAAACCGGCTCCCATCAGAAAGACCGTCGTCGCCCCGATCCGATCCCACAAGATGCCGCCGATCAACGGGACCAGCACTGACGGGATGTGGTTCATCGTGACGCCCATCGTGAGCGTCGGACGGATGTCCTCCTTCGGGGCGATTTTGTTGAGATAGGTCGTCAGTGCGATCCCGCCGACGAACAAGAGGCTGTCGAGGATGTAGAGGATCGACAGCAGGATCGTGTTCCGCAGAAACGCGTAACCGAACATGACCGCGAAGAGCGCCGCATGGCTCACGGCAAGCGTGGCGCGCTCGCCGAACCGGTCGACGAGACGCCCCATCGTCGGCGCGGTCAGCAAACCGAGCACCTGGTTCACCAGCATCAACGACAGGATCAGCTCGCGCGGCGCGCCCTGCCCGCGCACGAGCAACCAGACGGCGAACATGAGGAAGAGCTGCTTCCGCGCCCCCTGCAGGAAGATGAGGACGTAGTAGACGGCGTATCGCGGACGCAGTAGGAACCGCCGTTCGCGGAAGGACGGGCTCGGATTCGCCTGACCGGCGTCTCGCGTCAGTCCGATCAACACTGCCCCCACCAGGATCAGGCAGCCAGCCAGGAAGAACATGCCCTCATAGTCGAGCAGGCGGATCAGGACGAGCGCGATCCCCATCAGCGAAAGTTGACCCACTGCGCTCGACGTCCGAAGCCATCCGAGCCATCTGCCCGTCTGCGCGGTCGGCGCGAACCGCAGCGACAGCGTTCCCTCGATGGGCGACCATGAGTGGAACCCCACGCTCCAGAACACCGACGTCACCATGAGCGTGAACAAGGCGGAGCCGCCCAGCAGGTTCGCAATGGGTACGATCCAGGCGTACGCGCCGATCCCAACGCCCATGATCAGGAGCGACCCCATCCCGAGCCGGGGCGCGGCGATGAGCATCGTCAGCATGGCGAAGAACGCGGTCAGGAAGCCGGGCGTCTCGCGCAGCGCTTCGAGGAACCCGTAGTCCTGGGTGCGGACGCTGAATCGCTCGAGGATGAAGTTCGCGAAGAGGGGGATCTGCACGCCGAATCCGCCGCCGACGCAGAACACGGTTCCGGCGAGCAACAGAGCGTTCCGGTTGTGGCGAACCACTCGCCAGAACGGCTCGTGTCGTGCCGGAGCATCCATCGCGTTCCGCTCCTATCCGTTCGCGCCGACATCGACGTGGTTGACCAGGGACTTGACGCCGAGACCGAACCGCGTCCGCAGCGCCAATCCGAGCCCCAACAGGTTGGCGACGACGAAGAACGCATCGCCGATCGAGAACGGGTTCAGCAGAACGACGGCGCTGTAGACGACGTAGACGAAGAAAAACGGCAGGACGCCTCGCCCGCCGCCGCCGAACGCCCGCGAGATACCCCAGCCGATGCTGAGGAACAGCCCCATCTTACCAGCGACTGCGCCGATGTAAACCCCCGCCCACAGTAGCGCGGCGACGGGAATCCCGATGAGCGATAGACAGAGCCCGACGGTCAGCGGTATCGCCGCGAAGGCGCTGCCGGCGCCGACCAGTATGGGACCCAGTGGTCTCTTGGGCAGCACGAGCGCCATGAGGCGAATCTGGTGCCCCATCAGCGCGAACAGCACGATCTGACCGAGCAGCATGAGTCCGAACGAAGCCCCGATCCACTGCAGAAACATCTCGTTGTCGAGGTATTCCCGCATCACGCGATTGCCACGAAGCAACGAGACGGTGTCCCTGGCAATCGAGCGATAGTCGCGCGCATCCCACCGCTCCTGCAGGCTCGCCCGGATGTTCCAGTAGGCTTCCTCCCATGTCGCCGCGCGGACGCGGCTCGTGGAGACGGCGTCCGGTTCCGCAGCATCAGGCTCGGTCGCCGTGGCTGCCGTGCTTTGCGTTGGCTGCGACGGAGCTTGCTGGGCGTGGAGTGCTCGGAAGGAGGCTAGGATGGTGAGCGCGATCACGAGGCAGGTTGTCAGGGCCCACTGTGGGATGGAGGCGGGCTGCGGGGCTCGCGGGCAGAACATGAGTGTTCCTTGGGCTCGACCGGACGCCTCTTCTCCCGCCGTTCAAGCCAACTCTATCCCCGCGGCAGCAACGGAGTCAATCGCGTCGGGCTCCTTGTCCCGACCCATGCATCGGCTCATGCGCCTTGCGTTGCGGCGACTTCCAGCGGATGCCGACGCTCCGCGAGCGGAAGCGGAACGCGCGCCCCGTCGCTCAGATGGGACGCGTAGATGGCGTGAATCATTTCGAGCGCTCTGCGCCCGGTCGCGCCGTCGCATGGCATCGCTTCGCCGGCTCGGATGGCATTCGCCAGGCGGCGATACATGCCAGCCATCGGTTCCTCGACGTCGCCAAGGTCAACCAGGCGCCAGTCGGCGATCTGTGCGGGTGATCCCTCCATCGGGCGAGGCAAGTGCCAGAGGCTCTCCCGAATGTTCCCGCCGCCCGTTCGCACGGCGAGTTGCCCATCGGTACCTAGAACGTCGACACCGTAGTTCGTGTTCATCGTCCGCGCGTAATCCGTGAACCGCAGTTCTCCGGCGATGCCCTCCGCGAATCCGTACGAACCAAACGCGCGCGCTCCCATGACGCTGCCCGAGTCGCGGTCGCCGGGCGACATCTGCTTGGCTTCCATGATGTCACCGGCATCGGCGAGCCTGCCTCGATACCAGACGGTTCCCGAGCACCACGCGGCGGCTCCGCCGAACCGGAGCATCATGTCGGTGACGTGCGTGCCCATCTCCATGAATTCGTTGCCGCTCTTCCGACCGGCTTTGTTCCTGCCACGCACGAGCGCCACGTCCCCGATGGTACCATCGGCGATCATGTCGAGCGCCCGCAGGATACCCGGATGGACGTGGTTCTGCTGGTGTACCGACAGCTTCGCGCCGCTTCGTTCGGCGGCGGCGACCATCCGGTCGGCTTCCGCAAGGTCGATGGCGATGGGCTTCTCGCACAGCACAGAGACGCCGCGCTCCAGAGCGGCGATCGTCGGCTCGACGTGACCGCGTGTCTGAGTGGCGACAACGACCAGGTCGAGCTCCACGGCATCCAGCATCTCGCCGACGTCCGTGAAGCGGTCCGAGACGCGGTAGGCTTCCCCAGCCTTGGTCAGCGCTTCTGGCGAAACGTCGCAGAGCGCTGACAGCTCGTAGTTCGGAAGCGTTCGGATGACATCGAGGTGATGCCGACCCATGCCGCCGCAGCCGACGAGGGCGACGCGCAGACTCATGCTCATGGCGATGCCTCCTTCGGCGGCGGATCGTAGGCGAGGAGAGTCCCGACCGCAAGCGCCGGGACTCGCCAGCGTTCGACACCCTCGATGATCGACGTTGCTAGCGACGCTCGCCTTCAGGGGCTGGGACGACGCCCTGAATGACCCCTGAGCCCTCGATCTCCGCCCATTCGACGACAACGCGCGCGCCCTGCTGCAGCGCTCCAAGCTGTCGGACGACACGCTGATCGGGTGCTCGCTCGCCGTTGTCGCGCATCACCATCGGCGCACGCACGGTGAGCTTGTCGTCGGAGCCGTCGGGACGCACGGTGACGAACAGATCGCCCAGCTCGACGACGACGCCAACGGTTCGGCGAGCTCGGGGCCCGTCAGGACGCTGCTCAGAATCCCTCGGTCGATCCGGCTGTCCGCCACGGTCGCCGCGGGGCGCTTCGTAGCCGTAGGGTCGATCCGGCGCGCCCTCCCGCCGAGGACCCTCGGCTCGTGGCATGTCGAGACCACGGCGATCCGACGGAACGTCCAACTCACGCGCGATCATCCGCGCGCGATCCCACCCAGCGTCCGACGTGGAGATGACGATCCTCCCGGTGCGGGTGTCAGGCACGACCTGCGATCCGGGCGGCAGGAACTCGCGGATCATCCCAGCCAGATAGGGGGCGTCCACATGCTCGACGCGGATGATGTCCAGCTTCGGCATGGGCCCGTCCGGTCGCATGGGTCCCCCGGGACCCATCGGACCCATGGACGCGCGGACGCGCTCGAGCTTCTCCGCGACCTCTCGCTTCCGATTGCGGAGCGCGTCGATGCGCTTCTCCATCTCGGGGTTGCGCGGCGCGTCGCTCCGCTCCAGGTTGGAGAGCTCGCGCTTGACGTCCTCCATCACCCCTTCGAGGTCCCGAGTCGCGGTTTCCCCACGCGGTCGGTCGGGCGCGAACTCGAACTTGCCACCTGTCGCCGCCGCGACTCGCTCCAGAACGCCCCTGAGACTGCGTGCGCTATTGGCGAGGCGGGCGACGTGCTCCCTCACCATGTCCGGCGGCAGATCGCGCGATTCGTCCAGTTTGACGACGCCCGCCAGGAGCTCGTCCAGGGCGCCGACGATCCGCTTCGCTGACATGTCGGGCCCGATGGGCTGATCCTTCATCTTCTCGCCGGGCATTTCCTTCTTCTGCGCCGCCCGCTCCTTCTCCTTGGCGGCGTGTTCCTTCTCCTGCGCTGCCTTCTCTTTCTCCTGGGCAGCCTTCTCCTTCTCGGCGGTGGCTTGCTCCTTCTCAGCCGGGGCGGACGCTGCTTCCGCCGCCCAGGCATGGCTCGTTGCCAGCCATCCGACCGTGCAGACGATCGCGATGGCAGAAGCCGCTCGAACGGTCATCTGAGTGTCCTTCGCCGTATGAGTGCCTGTGGCAGGTTCCGTGACGATACTGGATATGACGCGATCTCTCCGAAGCTGGTTTACCGTGTCGCTCTCGTCCGCCGCGTCCGCCCGGCGCAGCGCGAGGGCAACGGCTCGCCGTGACGCAACAGAGCTTGCCACGACTCGACGCTGCATCCAAGCGGATCCACGGACAGCTTGCATCGTGCTGCCAGTGGAAGCAACCTGGAATGGAATCAGCGAACGGTACTCAGCGCGTCCGAGCCCCACCCATCGACGGAGTCGATCATGCCGTTCCGAGTCGGATTCCTCGGTACCGGCGCATGGAGCCGGGCACACCTGTATCGCGTGCAGCAAGTCGCGGACGTCGCGGTCACATGCTGCTTCGGAAGCAATCCCGCCAAGACGCGGGACTTCCAATCAGCGGCTGGCGACGGTTGCCGCATCGTTCCCACCTACACAGACCTGTTCGCCGAGGCAGACGCCATCTACGTGACGATCCCGCCGTTCGCCCACGACCGGCAGATCGCCGACGCCATCGAAACCGGAGTCCACGTGTTCACCGAAAAGCCTCTCGCGCGAACCGTCGAGCAAGCGCGCGTGAGCGTGAGCGCTGCACAGGTTCATCCCGATGTGCGAACGCAGCTCGGGTACATGCTCCGGTTCACGCGGACTTCCCAGGTGCTTTCGGATTTCGTCTTCCGCCGGGGTCAACCGATCCTGTTCACGGGAACCTACTTCTGCCGAGACCTCCACGCCCATTGGTGGCGGAACCACGACCTGAGCGGCGGACAGCTTCTCGAGCAGATGATCCACTTGGTCGATTTGAGCTGCCTCCTGTCAGGGGAGCCCCTTCAGGCGCTACTCGCCGCCGGAAACCTCGCCCATCGAGACGTCGATGGCTACACGTCGCCGGACGTCACCTCGCTCATCGTGCGGTTCGAGTCGGGGGCTCTCGCATCCTTGTCGGCGACGAACTGCGCGGTTCCAGGTCGGTGGGACATGCAGTACCAGATCGTCTTCGAGCACCTGACGGTTCGCGTCGACGGCGACCAACGAGCTCGGTTCTGGGTGACCGAGACCGACGGTGCGGAGTCGTTCACGGTCGAGGAACCTCACGATCCATACGCTGCGGAGACCGAGGACTTCATCGCGTCCATCCGCGAGGGCAGACCGGCGCGATGCCCTATCGAGCAAGGACTCGTCGCGCTGCGCGTCATCGAGGCGGCGGAGCGTTCCCGCGCGGAGGGAGGGTTCGTCGATGTCGCCGCGTGATTCGAGTCGATCACGAACCCGCATCGTCCGCGCTCTGGTGCTCGTGTTGGTGAGCGCCCTGGTGAGCGCCCTGGTGGGCGCCCGCGTCGTCGCGGACATCCCATCGGACATCCAGGCTGCGAACGCCTTGGCGGAAGCTGGCGACGCCGCAGCAGCAGACGCCCGATACCGCGCCGTGCTCGCCAAGGAGCCCACGAACGCCGACGCCCATCGCGGACTGGGCATGACGGCGTGGCGGCGCGGCGACCTGACCCGAGCTCGGGAGCACTACGAGCGCGCGATTCGCTCGGACGGAGCGCGGGCCCGGTTCCATGCGGAGATGGGCGGCGTCCTGTCGGATCTCAGGCTCCACGCCGAGGCGGCGAAATCGCTGCGCCGCTCCACCGAGCTCGATCCATCCGACATCGAGCTGTGGCGTCGCTATGCCGACATTCTCTGGCGCGGCGAGCGCTATCCAGATGCCGTCACTGCCTACGAGCGGGCGATTGCGCTCGACCCGAGCGACGCCCACTCGTTCACCGGTCTGGGAGACACGTACCTGCGCGTGTCCCGTCTGCCGGAAGCCTTGAAGGCATACGACGACGCTCTGGCGCGCGACCCGAAGGCGTCCCAGGCGCTGGTCGGCAAGGGGGCTGTGCTGACAAAGCTAGGTCAGCCGCAAGACGCATCGGTGGTGCTTCGGCAGGCGGTCCAAGCGAATCCCGGCTACGCGCCCGCGTACTATGAACTGGGCATCGCGTACCAACAGTCCGGCGAGTACGAACGGGCGGTGTCCGCGTATGGCGCGGCAGGTTCCCTGAATCCGCAGGACCCGGCTCCGTGGGCGAACATGGCGCGATGTCTCGCGCGGCTGGGACACAAGGAAGCCGCTCAACGCGCGTACGAGCGCTCGCAGGCATTGCAGAGC
Organism: Candidatus Poribacteria bacterium; assembly: GCA_016866785.1. Taxonomy (NCBI): domain Bacteria; phylum Candidatus Poribacteria; species Candidatus Poribacteria bacterium. Next base: position 7,975 of record VGLH01000077.1, on the reverse strand, counting down.
ATCCACGACGAGCTGCTCGCGGCGCAGGCCTACATCGCCGCGAATCCGACGAAGGCTGAAGGCTACGCGTATCTGGCAGGCGTCTGCCAGAAGGCGAACGACGTGGACGGCGCGCGCCGGTGGTTCGCGCGTGCGCTCGAAATCCAGCCCAAGTACCCGCAGGTCCATCGAGCCCTCGGCGATCTCTCGCTCGTCGAAGGCAAACTCGACGACGCCGCGAGCCACTACCGGCAGACGCTGCTCTTCGCCCCGACCGACGTCGAGGCACGCGTGACGCTCGGACTGATCTACATGGAGCAGGGGAGCGCGGCTGCGGCACGCGCAGAATTCGACCGGGCGCTACAGGTCGCGCACGACGCCGTGTCATCGGACTCGACCGCCGAAAACTGGAGCCTGTTGTCGTACGCTCAATACGCCGTGGGGCAGTATGACGCGGCAGCGCTCTCCATGGAGCAGGCGATTCGTCTCGAACCGTCGCGGGGCGAATACCGTGAGAGGCTGGAGCAGATCCGTCAAGCCAACCAACGCGACCGTCCCCGTCAGTGAGTTGTCGCCACAACCATCGGCACTACATCGAGAGTTCGTCGATGTGCGCTTGACGGGTCGATGAGTGGGGGGTAACCTGGTGATCAGTCCCGCTGCGTCTTGCCAGCAGCTTCGACGATCCGTCAGTCAGCAAGGCGTCATCCCATGCCCGCTGTGAATACGGCAGTCATACCCGTCGCGGGATACGGGACGCGGCTGTATCCTGCCACCAAGGCGGTCCCGAAGGCGCTGATGCCGGTGATCGACCGCGACGGGCTCCTCAAGCCGGTGCTGCAACTGCTGATCGGCGAAGCCCTGTCCGCCGGTGTCGAGCTCGTCGTCATCGTGACCCAGCCGGAACAGAAGGCAGCCATCGCCCGGTATTTCACGGAACCGCCTCCGGGGCCCATCCGGGATCGCGACGACATCCAGCGGCTCGTCGCCGAAGCCGAGCAGATGCGCCCGCATCTCCTTTTCGTCGCCCAGGAATCCGCGGAAGGCTTCGGGCACGCCGTGTTCTGCGCCCGCGACTTCGTACGACGCGGACCCGTCCTGGTCATGGTCGGCGATCACATCTTCCGCGTTCCGCCCGGCACACCGACGTGTGCGGCTCAGGCGGTCGGGTTCTTCGAGAAGTACGGTCGGTCGGTCGTCGGTGTCGAGCGCGTCGGGCCCGAATGGGTCGACGCCCTGGCGCTGATCTCCGGGGAACCGATCGGGGACAACCAACTCGCCTATCGGGTCGATACGCTGAAGGAAAAGCCCGGCATCGAACAGGCGCGCGCCAAATTCCGGCTGCCGACGCTTCCCCCCAACACCTGGTTGGGAACCTTCGGCATCGACGTCCTGACGCCCCACATCTTCGATATCCTCGATTACAACTTCCGCAACGACATCCGTTCGCGCGGAGAGGTGCAGCTCCGCGACGCGATGGAGACGCTCGTGTTGCTGGAGGGCATGGTCGCCGGAATCATCGAGGGCGAGCGGCTGGACATGGGCACGCCCGAGGCGTGGGCGCAGACCTGCGTCAAGCTGTTCCGGGACAGCCTCATCGGCGACCGCGCACTCGCTTGAGCCGATCACTCCGCACGTCCGGCGCGCACCAGCGCGTCAGCCAGCCAGCGATAGTTCTCCGCCTGGAGCTTCTGCACGCCGAAGGCTGACGAAAACCGGTTCTGCACGCTCAGCATGATGGTGAGCGCCATCAGCGGGTGGCGTTCCTGGGCGATTGCCCGCTCGACGTTCAGCGAATCGACGATGGACCCGGCTTCGATGGACTCGGATGCCTGGCGCAGCGCATCCAGCCAGGCTTGCGGGAAGCCCACGCGGATGTCGCCTCCGAGCTCAAGCGTCGGGTCGAGAGCCCGCAAGTGCCCGAGCCCGATGATCCAGCGCTGCCGCCATGGAGCCGTCTGAGCTTCGAGGCTGGCTGGAATCGGGAACTGGTATCCGGCGATGCGCCGCGCGACGAGGTAGTTCGGCCCTTGGTTTAGGAACGCGTCCGCGACGCGCTCCGGCGCAGGCGGTGAGAGATCGTCCTCGATGACCGCGCGGTTCCCTTCGCGGTAGCCCAGCGTCAGCCACGGCGAGACGTTCCCCTGGTAGACGGTGACGCTCGGAGCATCGACCGCCGCCGAGAGGTGCTGCGCGAAGGTGTCGTTGCTCAGCAGCCCCTCCGATCCCGCCATCAGCGACGCCAACTGCCGGAAATCGGTTCCCCCGGCAAGGCTCTCGGCGGTGATGCCGCGCGACGTGAGCTCCCGAACCGCCCTCAGACAGGGAATCCGTTCGTTCGCTGACCCGACGAACACGACCGCGAGTCCTGCTTCCCGCGCGATGATGTCCGAAGCCTCGATGAAGTTCTCCTCGGACCACCGCTTCTCGGCTTCGGACGCTCCCAACTGCACAACGAGGTAGGGGGCTCCTCCAAGCCGCTGCTTCAGCCCTTCCATGAATCCGGCGTCGGGCTCCCACTCCCAGAGCGTTCGGATGTCCTCCCGCCGGGCTCCGCCGATGTTGATGAAGGCATCGACCCAGTGGAGCGCCGGGAACCTCAGATCGGTGCCGGCGGCGAGGTAGTACTGCGACCATCGGTCGTCGATCCGCTTCTCGCCGCGCGGACCCGAGTACGGACCGAAGCGCTCCGCCGTCTGAATCCTGCCGGCGATCATCGATGCGGCTGCGTTGAAGGTGAGATTGACGACACGATCCGCCGATTCGGGCAGGGCGCCGAACAGACGCGGGTACTCGGCAAGCGCCTCGCGGAGCCCGAAACGCTCTTTGCCTTCTGCGAGTTCCGCCCAGATGGTGAACTGCTTGAACGAGTGCGTGTAGTTCGACGGGACGACGAAGAGCCGATCCACATACGGCTGATCGCGCAGGAAGTCGGCGCACTCCTCGCCGACGATCCACGTGATCGCGGTCGGTTCCTCGCGCTTCCAGGCTCGCGCGAGCGCGCTCGACATGAGCAGGTCGCCAAATCGGTAGAGACGAACGAGGACGAAGTGTCGCGCAGTGCTCATGGTGATTCAGGGCTCGAGTGCATACAGATTCCGCAGAGCGCCGCGCCGTCGGAGCTCGTTGTGTTCCTGTGCAAAGCGAGCGGCGTTGTCTCTGCCGCCCCAGTAGAACCGGGCTCCGACTAGATACAAAAACGCCGCATCGACCCACTGCCGGTTCGCAACCGACCGGGCGATCCACCAGGCAAATGCGCCGGTCAGCGCCGCCGAAGCGAGTCCATTGGCGCGCCTGCCCGCATAGAGCTGACCCAACCCTGGCACGAACGTCGACAATCGCCGCGCCGTTACCGGGTCCTTCCGAGGGGCACGGTTGACGGCGTCGAGCGCGTCGAGCCACCGAGGGACATCGTAGCGCACCGATGCCTCTGGGTAGGCGGACCCCAACGTTCGCAGGTCCTTCCGTGCGAGTTCGAGATCATCGAGCCGGATCGCGCTCCAGGCGCTTCCGATCAGAGCCGCGCCCGCCATTCGTCCATCGACCGCGTTCTCGGTCAAAGAACCCCAGACACGACGAGCCGCCTCGTAGTCGCCGCATCGATAGTGGCTGACGCCGATCCACAGAGCGGACCGCTCCGCCATCGCCCCGCCGCCGTCTGCCAGAGGGATGAGCGCCGCCAGCGCCGTCTCGTACTCCCCGTTCTCGATATCGCACTGAGCTGCACGGAACTGAGCGAGCTCGAACATCAGCTTGTCGCGGTGCTCCGAGGCGTACGACCGGAACAGCCGCCCCGCCTGTGCGAAGTCGCCGTCCCGGTACGCGCTCTCGGCGGAGTCGAGGGTCGTCGCTCGGGCGGATGCCATCGCGCCAAGACCTGCCACTATGAACCAGGCAGTCCATCCGAGCCGCAGCCATCGGGCGTCAGCGCGACGGCGCAGCGGTCGTCGCTCCCCCGTAGACGCTTCCCACATAGAAGAACGCTCCGAATGCGCCCGCAGCCGCCGCTCTCACCGGGCTGTCCTGCGAGGCGTAGTACCAACTGCCCAGACCGAGTATGCCGACCGTCACGAACGCCGCCAGACCGTCCGCGAGTCGTCCCTGGACCATACTCCCCACGCCTGGAATCGGGGAGAGGACCACTGCGATCCCTGGCGCACGTCGCCTGGGCACGTCCGGCGGTTCCCATTTTCTGCCATCGACGATCTCGTAGTCGCCGACGTTCAGCGGGTGACACCGCAGCAACCGATCCGATGCGCGCATCCACCCCGTCCACGGCGCGGCGTGAAGGACGGCTTCGGCGTACTGGGAGCACGACGGCTCGAACGTGCAGGGCTCGCCGTCCTGCGGCGACACGAACGTTCGATGGAGCCAGATCGGAAGCCGAATGACCGCGCCGCCGAGCGAGGATTGCGACTTCGGCGCGGCGTCCGGTGGCGGTTCAGCGACGCGTTCCGACCTGGGGCACAGGGCAAGGGGTTCATCCGTCGTCACGGCGTCGGCGACCAGCGGCGACACGACGATCCAGAATACGACGACCAGCGACAGGGCCCTCACGGCGAGACCAACGGCATGAGGTCGCGCCACGCGATCAGCCGGATTCGCTCGGCGCTGATGAGGCATCGCGTCGCCGGGTCCTCGAACGCCGCTGCGTCGTTCACGCGCGATTCCCACGACGACGTGATCGCCCGGAGTTCCTCATCGTCGCTGCCCAGGTGGACGATGATCTGCGAAACGCCTTGCGGCAGGTCTCGGATCTGCTGTTGGTACGCGCCTGTGCGCTGCGTTCGTTCCGACACGCGTGGGCCCGGCGCCAGGTAGTCGATGGCCGGGAGTTTGCCGGATGATGCCAACGCGACGAGCTCATCGATTCTCGGATAGCCGTCGTCCCGGAACCGCTGGATCGTCGCCGGAGTCGGGTAGGGAATCATCGCCGGGACGCCGTATTCCAGCGCCAGGCGATAGTACACCTCGAAGTAGTCCGGGCGAGCGAAGAGGGTTCCCATGTGCGAGTCGATATGGGTGATCCGAACGCCCCACGCCAGAGCCCGTTCGATCTGCGCTCTCGACTCGCGTTCCACCTCGTCTGCTGAAGCGCGCGCCGCGACATCCCGCACGTCGCGCCACATGAAGCCGTCATCGTCGACGAGCCCCGGAACCGCCGAACGGTCAGATACCGGTCCCCATCGGTACGTTCGCCACTCGCTCGTCAGCGTGAGATGGACGCCGCAGTCCCACTCCGGGTGTTCGCGACACCGCTGCGCCATATCCGCCGCCCACGGACACGGAAACATAATGCTCGCCGACGTGACCGCGCCCGATTCGAGCGCTGCCTGTGTCGCTCGGTTCACCGACAGGCACATGCCGGCATCGTCCGCGTGCACGATCAGGAGACGGGCATCGGAACCGTAGCCCAGACGCTCCGAAAGACTCATCACATTCCTCTCTGTCGTCGCAGCCGGTCAAGGAGCCGGGTTTGCCTTGCGCTCGGTGCGAGTGGTCACCCGATTGCCCGCTCCGCCAAGCGTTTCAGGTCGCTGGAGATAGAGCATGCCCATCGTGCTCGGCAACACGCCTGCAAGCGGTTCCGCCCACCATGCCTGCGGCGCATCGGACCGATGGACGAGGAAATTCAGACCGATGCGGTCGCGCCGCGTCGATGTGATGGGGTCGAACCCGGGCAGCGCCGTCCGGAAGGGAATCGCGATCTCGAGCACATAGCCGTCCTCGTCCTCTCGCGCGGCGACGCCCACCGGCGGGCTGACGTTCGTCTTACGCGTGGGCAGCAACTGCCCGACGTACGGCTTCTCGCCGTAGATTCCGCCCCCTTTTGGGCAGAACCAGAAGGCGAAGCGCGTCCCCTCGGCGGCGCGGTCGATCCGCGACGACCGGAGCGAAGCCTCCGGCTCCGTGTCGATGTAGATTTCGACCGCGTCCGAGCCCTGATACCAGCGTGTCACGTCCTGGACGGTCACCTCGTCATCGCGTATCCGCACGAAGAGGAAGAGCGCGTCTCGGCTCCACTGAGACCAGACGAGCGCCTCGCCGTCGCCGACCGTGAGGACGTTTTCGAGGGGCCATCGATCAGCAATGCCGTCGACGAGCACTCGCTCGGATGTGAACGGAGCCCTGCCAACGCGAACCGCGACGCACGTGGCGCTGACCGCGAGCCCCGCTTCGCCCGTGTCGATGATCGGGTCGCGGTAGGTCGCCGTGACCGTCTCGCCGCCGCGCAAGGGCAGCGCCGTGGGGCTGTCGGTGCGCGCACCCAGCGTCGTATCGACGTCGCCGCGAAACACGCCCGTGCCGGGGCCCGTCTCGACCAGATCGACGGTCCGGGTCACGCCGCCCTGGACTCCCACGGTAGCGCGGATGCGGTCCGGAACGGCTCGGTCGGCGTTCGCGTCGGCGTCCTCGATTCGAACATGCACCGGCGAGCCAGGGAGCACGACCGGCGCTTCGGAACCGTCGGGGTTCACGAGGGTGACTTTCGCGCGCGTTCCGGTGCGCACGCGGGCGGTGTCCGTCACCTGCACGCGGAACACGTCCGGTAGAACCGACCGATACGTCGCGCGCACATCGTCTCCGCCCTGAACGTCCAACGTCCCGTCGGGGATCGGCGACGGGCTGTAGCGTGTCGGGAGCGTCCCGACGAACTTGCCGGACTCCCCCGACACGGGCGCGAGCACGACGTCCACCGTGTCGCCCGTGCGCTCCGAGCTCACCGCGACGCGCGCCGATGTCGCCTCGGAAAGCGTCGTGAGCAGTAGGTCGTCGAGCCAGACGTGGAGCGTCGATCCTGCGACGAAGTCGGCGATCTCTCTGCCCTCGTCGTCTACGATCAGGAGCGAGCCTGGGCTGGAGCCCGCAACGACGGCTCGAGCGACGACCGGCGCGTCGGGCTCTCCCCGGCTCGTGAGCTGGTCGCGGTACTCGACATCGAGCACTTCCTTGTCGGCGACTTCGAGCAGCAGGTCGCCCGAATCTGGCGTCGTCCCTTTCGCTGCGAACGCAGTCACGAGCAGCGCTTCGAACACGCCGGTATCGGCGCCGATCTCGCTCAGCGGCAGCCGCACGCTGTCGTTGGCGACGTTGCCGGAGATTGTGACCTGCGCCGCGTCCGCCGCACGCGGATCGGCGTTCAGGTCGGCGTCCGTCACTCGGATACGCACCGTCTCGCCCGCGCCGATGCTCCCGATGGGGCGCAGTCCGTCCTGCGTCAGCACCTCGACCTTGCCCGTGAAGCCCACCTCCGTCGTGGCGGCGAACCGAACCGCCTGCTGCACCTTCCCCGCCGCGTTGATCGCGTCCAGATACGTCACGACGATGCGGCTCTCGCCAGTCACTTGAAGCAGCTCATCGGAGCGCGGCGTACCGAACTCCGTCACCACTTCACCGCGAAAGACAGCGCTGTTTCCGCTTGTCTCGCGCAGCGTGACCTCGACCGCGTCGCCCGTCGCCTCATCGCGCACCGTGACCGTCGTCTGCTCGATGACCAGGCTCAAGGCGTTCAGGTCGTCATCGCGCACTTCGAGCACCAGCGTGTCGCCGGCCCGAATCCGCTCCGTCACGGTCGTCGAGCCCGATTCCGTCCGACCGATCCGCGCCAATGCGAGGATGCCGTCCGTGCCGGTGTTCGCGCGCGCCGTCGCCGTGATCGACACGTCGGATTCGCCGGTCTTTCTCAGCGCGTCCACATACGTCGCGGTCACTTCCTCGGAACCGCGAACTTCGAGAATGCCGTTCATCGCTGTCGGGCTGTCGGAGTAGGTCGTCGGAACCGAGCCGACGAAATCGCCGGCGGCGACGGCGGATCGGGCGAGCGGTATCTCTTCTCGGTCGCCATTGAGTCCGCCCGAAACGACCACGCGTGCTGGCTCATCGATGTCATCGGCTTCGATGACCCTCAGAAAGAGCGCGTCCCCGGCGTTGAACCGGCTGACCGGCTTCACGTAGTCGCCCGACACGAGCAGCACCATGCCGTCAGCGCCCGTCA
>VGLH01000076.1 GCA_016866785.1 Candidatus Poribacteria bacterium | reverse complement strand
GGCGTGACGGCGTGACGGCGTGGCGGGAGAGGGTGGGAGTCGAACCCACCGCGGACGGTTGACGCCCGCAACTGGTTTTGAAGACCAGCAGAGCCACCGGACCCTATCCTCCCCCGGCAGCGATGTTCTAGCATGCGTCTCACGCCGGGGCAAAGCCCGACCGACGCGCGGCCATCGTCAACAGGCCAACCCGCATCGTTTGAGCGCGCACTGCACTACACCGATCCCATCGCCACGGAGGCGGAAGCACTTGGCATACCATTTCGAGAACTACCAGGAGACCGTGGCATCTGAGCAGATTGCCCAAGCGATGGCAGATCCTGAATGCCTCAGCATCAGGTTGGCGGACTGCCAGGTCGTGGGCGGATGCGACGACCGAAACGTGCTTTCCTGTCAGGCGTTCTTGGCGTGCAGAGTCAACTTTGACGGCGTACTCGCCTTCAGCGAGTGCACCTTCCTGGACAAAGTGTCATTCAGCGAGTGCACCTTCCTGGACAAAGTGTCATTCACGCTCTGCACATTCAGAGATACGGTGTCCTTCGACAGCTGCTCTTTCCGCACTCTCGCCAGCTTCTGTGACTGCACGTTTTACGCTCCGACAAGCTTCGCGAACACACGGTTCTCGGCCGAGGCGCAATTCAGCCGGTCAACGTTCGGTGATGTCCAGTTTGACGGTGCGCGATTCGAGTCCGACGACTACAACGGGGCCCGGTTCGAGGATGTCACGATCTGGTGGCGCGCCAGCTTCGCGGTGGCCTGGTTCAAGCGGCCGGGCTTGTTCAAAGGTGTCCGATTCAGACCAGACACGTGCATGAGCACGTGCATGAGTCGCTTGCGAAACATGAGTCTCTTGCGGAATTGGTTCGGCCCGTCCGAACCGCAAGCCCTGTCGACAGCTCGCGACTCACATCAAAGACTGAGGCACCCCGATCCGTCGAGACACGACGTGCCACGTCAGAAGGGCGGTGGCGCGGCTGGCGACCAGAGACGGAGGGGGGAAGCTACGAAGGCAGAGCGATCGGCAACGCAGTTCTGGCTGAGCCCTGAGTACATCGACAGCTCAAACGACCCGCTGTTCCGACGCTACATTGCGGACCATGAGTTCCTGCGCGCAAATCGGGAGAGATATCCCTTCTGGGCGGGGGTGTGGCGATGGACCTGCGACTATGGCCGGAGTTGGTTGCTGTGGTCCTTTTGGGCCCTCGTGATCCCCTTACTGTTCGGGCTGGTCTACGCTCCGTTCTCATGCCCTACATGGCTAGCGTGGGAGCCATCTACAAGCATTCTTGCCGCCATGGACCCGGAGCTGCGTATGTCGGCTGATACTGTGGTATCGAACTGGTTCGCTCCCTACTACTTCAGCATCGTTGCCTTCACCACGCTCGGCTTCGGCGACATCACGCCAGCGAATAGTGCGGCACAAGTCTGGGTTACGCTGGAGGTCATACTGGGGTACTTCATGTTGGGCGGGCTGATCAGCATTTTCGCGAGCAAGGTTACGCGCCGCGGCTAGCGCTTGTTTGTCCGAAGTTTCCCGACGCTCCGGGCGCATGTACGCTATGATTCCCCTCACCGTCGCCGACGGGCGAGACGGCTAGAGAGGAACCGGCGTGCTCCCGGACGACCGGCAGTCGGAACCAAGCTTACCACCCGATCTGCGGCGCAGTATCTACATGGCGTCGTGGACGCTCCTGTCGCTCTACAATGTCGGTTGGGCGATCCTCTTCCCCCTGCGAGCCATCTACTTCCGTGAGCCCCACATCGGTCTGTCCTGGGAACAGATCGGCTGGCTCGGGTTCGTCCGGTCGATCCTGGGGCTCGCGATGCCGCTCGTCTTCGGGTCTGCGTCGGACCGGAGCGGACGGCAGAAGGTCTGGCTGCTAGGCGGATTCGCCTGCGCCAGTGTTTCGACGGCGTTGTTCCTCGTCGGCAAGTCGTTCCTTGAGCTTGCCGTCATCACTGCCATCGACGGGCTGAGCTTGATCGCCTACAACGTGAACCTGAACGCGCTGGTCACCGCCACGCTGGATGGTTCGACGAAGGGCAGGCAGTTCGGGCAGTTCCGCATCGCCGGGAGCATCGGCTACGCCTTCGCCAGCTTCATCCTCGTGCCGATCGTCAGCACCGACTCGTCCTACCGCGCGGTCTTCCTCACCGGCGCAGGCGTCTATCTCCTATGCCTGGTCGTGACAGCGATCTGGGTCCGCGACCTTCCGCACTCGCACCGCAAGCCGTCACCGAAGGGCGGATGGAAGCGCGTCCTGAATCGGAGGAACCTGAAGGTCCTCTACGCGTGCCAGGCGATCAGCTCCATCGGCGGCTCGATGTGCTTCCAGTTCTTCTCGAATCACCTCAACGAGACGTACCACCTTCCCCCGCGATGGGTCGGCATCATCTACGGGATCATGACGCTCGCTGAGATACCAACGCTGATTCTGCTGGGTTTGGCGTCCGACCGATGGGGCAGGAAGCCCATCCTGCTCGTGGCGTTCTTCTCGGCGGGCTTCCGGTGGACGCTCATCGGCTTCGCGCCGGGCGTGCCCTGGATCGTGTTCGCTCAACTGCTGTGGGGGCTGGGCTTCTCCGGCTTCACGGTGGGCGTCGCGCTGATGACCGATCTGGTCGATCCGGAAGACCACGGATCGGCGTTTGGTATACTCAACCTCGCCTTCGGCGTCGGAAACGTCGTGGGCCCGCCGCTCGGCGGCTACATCGCCGAGCATCTCGGACTGCCCTACGTGTTCCGCATCGGGGGATCGACCGCGATCATCGGCGGGATCATCCTCGCGTTCCTGCTCGAGTACGAGAAGAAGCCCACCGGCGACGCGATTCCGGTGGACGCTGTCGCGCCGATTCTCAGGCGTTTCCGCCGCTAGCCGCTCTCTACTGCTCCTGTTCCTCCTGAGCCGCGTCGTACGCCGCGCTGTCGTCGTACGTCTGGCTGCCGTCGCTGACGCCGTACGCGCCCGCGTCGTCGGCGGGTTCTGCACGTCCGGCGAACCAGCTCTTGGGAACCGCGCCGGCGTAGCTGTCGTCCGCGACGACGTTCCGCAGCCTGCCGATCTCAGCGATATCCACCTCGACGACATCTCCCGGCTGCAGGTAGACGGGCGGGTTCATCGAGTGGCCCACGCCGCCCGGCGTTCCCGTCATGATGACGGTTCCCGGCAGGAGCGTCGTGTTGTGGCTGAGGTAGGAGATGAGGAACGGCACGCTGAAAATGAGATTCCGCGTGTTCGATGACTGCATGGCGTTGCCGTTCAGGATGAGGCGGATGTCGAGGCTGCCCGGGTCGATTCCCGTCACGGCGAAGGGTCCCAAGGGGCAGAAGCTGTCGAACGACTTGCCGCGCAGCCACTGGTTGTTGGGGGCTTCGAGCTGGGCGTCGCGGGCGCTGACATCGTGTCCGCAGGTATAGAACGCGACGTGCTCCAAGGCGCGCTCGGGCTGGACGTTCTTGGCGGCTCTGCCGATGACGACGGCGAGCTCCGCCTCGTAGTCGACTTTGTTCGGCGCCATGTGGGGGATAACGATAGCGTCGTCGTGGCCGATCACGGAGCCCGGGAACTTGGCGAAGACGGTCGGTTCCGTCGGATGGGGGACGAGCGCCTTGCCCTCTGCCTCGTTGAGCGCGTTGATCTCTTCGAGGTGGTCGCCATAGTTGAAGCCGATGGCGAGGATCATCGAAGGTTGGCTGACCGGCGGGAGGATCATGCCGGGCTCGACGTGGAAGGTCGGTCCGGTTCCGCCGGCGGCGAAGGCGTCCATGAGACGGGAGAAGTAGTTGGGGTCGCGCTCGGGCGGAACCGACCGCAGAAGCGCTCCGGTCGCGCCGCTGTCGTCGTCGGCGGAGTGGACCTCGCCCCAGGTGGGTGTACCATCGTTGCCGAGAAAGCGGACGAATCTTGGCATGGCGCATCGCTCCGGTGTCGAGCGCATCGGATCGCTGGGCGGTTCCGAGGTCGAGTATAGGGGAGCGGACGGGGCGGGTCAATCGCGATGCAAATGCGCAGACGACAAGGACTTCCCCACGGTCTCGGGGAAGTCCTGTCGTGCGACGGTGCCGATGGGCTCAGTACTTGAGGTCTGCCCAGACCGTCGCGGTCTTGCCGCTGGGATCGACGGCGCGGGGCTTGGGGTCGGATCGGATCTCGTCGTCGAGCTTCCCTTCCCAGAAGCGGAAGTCGTCGATCCAGAAGCTCTGGTCCGTCTTGGCGATCGCCAGACCGACCCACATGTCCTTGTCTATGTCCTGGGGAGCCGTGAAGGTCTTGGTGTATTCCGCCCATTCCTTGGTAAGGCTGAAGTCGCCGCCCTGGAAGAATGTCCAGGGGTCGTGCTGGAGCTGGACGCTCAGGGCGACGGTTCGCGCAGCATCCGCCTTCGCCCAAAAGGCGACGGTGTACTCGGAGCCGCCGCGCATCGACGTGCTGTCGTGGCGCACCTTGGCGTGCCAGTCGGTTCCGCTGGCTTTGACGCCGATCACGCGCAGCGACCGGTCGCCGCCGTGCTTCTCGTCCTTGGCGATCTCCCACTTGTACTCAGCGCCGCGATCGCAGCACTTGCCGTCTTCGAGGGTCCAAGCCTTCTTGCCGTCCTTGGCGTTGAGGTTGGCGCCTGCGACAGTGAGCTCCTCGAAGTCGCCGCCGACGACGAGGTTCTCACCCTTCTTCCACTTCTTGAACTCGAACGGGGTCTCGGCTGCTGCCGTCAGTGCAAGCCCGAAGCCCACGAGAACGACACCGATACCGATGTTCCGGAGTGACATATCCCTCCTCCTTGGTGGTTAGGTGTATCAAGAGTAGATTACGGAGTTGTGGCAATGCAAGTCGATGGCTAGAGTATGGATGGGAACCGTATCGGAGGCGCCGGCGCAGGGGGAATCAGCCATGCGACCCGACCAAGACGCGTTCGGCAAGGAGATGCTCGACCACCTCGAGAAGGGCGAAGGCTTCGAAGCGATCGAGCGTGACGACGGCTACATGGACCTTTCGGGCGGCCCCGCACCGTATTTCGCTCCTTACCCGAAGTGGCCCCCGCACCAGAGGAAGGCGATGCGCTTCGTGTGCGGTCGCGTTCTCGACGTCGGCTGCGGGGCGGGAAGAGCTGCCCTCCACCTGCAGGGGAAGGGTCACGAAGTCGTCGGCATCGACGCGTCGCCGCTCGCCGTCGAGGTGTGCCGCCGCCGGGGCGTCCGCGATGCGCGAGTGGTTCCCATCGAGCGCGTCAGACCCGAGCTCGGGTGCTTCGACACGGTCGTCATGCTGGGCAACAACTTCGGTCTGTTCGGCGGGTTCGACAAGGCGAGGCGTCTACTCGCCCGGTTCCGCCGGATCACGGTTGCCGGAGCGCGGATCGTCGCTGAGACGGTCGATCCCTACAACACCGACAATCCGGCACATCTCGCCTACCACGAACGGAACCGCACTCGCGGGCGCATGGGCGGGCAGATCCGCATCCGCGTCCGCTACAAAGAGTACGTGGGGAACTGGTTCGACTACCTGTTCGTGTCGCGGGAGGAGCTCGTTTCGATTCTCGACGGAACCGGATGGCGGCTTCGGCGCACCATCGACACGGACGGTCCGCCCTACATCGCCGTCATCGACCGGATCGACTAGACCCCATCACACCGGAACGATGGTTCCTGTGCGGATCGACTCGATCTCCCGCCAGCAGAGCGCCAACGAGTCGCGCGCCGACTGCCCGGACAAGAGCTCCGGCTCGGAGTCGTTCAGGATCGTGTCGATGGCGTATTGCAGCTCCTGGGCGAAGGCGTCGCCGCTGGGCATCTCCGGTTCGACGATGCCATCGGATGTCACGACGCAGAGCGGGTTCCCCCAGGTCGAGTTGTACTGGAGCGTCGCCTTTTCGAAGTAGGCGTCGAAGCCGTGCTCGAAGGGTCTGCCCTTCATCGCGATGGCTCCGCACTGGGCGGTGATAGTCAGATCGCGGTCGTCGTAGATGTAGTGGGTCGTGACGTACTTGCCGAACCGCTCGCCTGCGAGGATGCCTCGTGAGTAGACGCGATCCGGCATGCCGAGCAGGTAGTTGACGAAGTCCGAGTCGTGGATGTGCAGATCGATGCCGGGCCCGCCGGACTTGGCGAGGTCGCTGAACCAGTTTGCACCCCACGTCGGCTCTGAGATGATCCGCTTGAAGTTGGCGCCGATCAGCTTCCCGTACTCGCCGCTGTCGTTGACCTGCTTGATGTAGGCGAACTCGGGCCACAGCCGCAGCACCTGCCCGACGAAGAACTTCTTCCCGGATCGGTCGGCGGCGGCGACCATCTCGTCGGCGTCGCTCAGCTCGACGGTGATGGGCTTCTCCAGCAGGACATGCTTGCCGGCGTTGAACGCTTGGATCGTCACGTCCTTGTGGAGCGCCGTCGGCAGGCAGATGTCCACCAGATCGATGTGGGGGTCCGCGAGCAGGTCGGCGACGTCGGCGTACTTCTTGACTGCCGACAGGTCTTCCATGCCGCCTGCCCCGCCGAAGTTGCCCTGAATGCCGGTCCAGTCGCCCGCGAGCTTCTTGGCGTCACGCGTGCAGATCGCCGTCACGGCTCCGTTCCGAACCGACTTTGCCGCCCCGTAGTGCGTCTTGCCCATGAATCCGATCCCGACGATGCCAATCCGAACCATGACAATCCCTCCGTTACGGCGCTGCTGAGGCGCACTGAAGTCGGCTTGCCGGATGATCGCTATTGTCTCATCATACACACGACGTGTCACGCCGTACAGCGCTGGAGTGTGTATCACTTGCGCTCCCGATCTTCCTCTCGACCTCTGCTCAACCGAGCGTCCCTGGTGTTGCTGCTGTATCTGGCGTCGATCGGGGTCTACTACGCGATCCCGGCGGCGCGAGGGACCGCCCTCCTGCCTCCGTGGGAGTCCGTACGGGGGTTGGGGTTCATCGCGCCGTCCCAATCGGAGGTCGTGATCCTCGATGACGCCGCGATCGAAGCTCCGACGCAGGACATCGAAGCGCGAATCGCGACGCACTTTACTGATGAACGCGACCTGAGGCGCCCGAGAAACAGCGCTCGCGGGACATCGAACGCCACGCGATCGGGATTCAGCGCACCACGGGCACGCGCCGCCGTGGAACCCGCTGCGCTGGCTTCTCCGACCGCGCTGCCGGAGCGCGCCGCGCCGCCGATGCCGCCTCAACCGACGCGTCAGGCGTCCCCGAAACCCGTCGGCAGCGTCCAGCCCATCGAGGGCGTCGAGACGCTTGACGGGTTCTTCCGGTCGCTCGCTCGAACGGCGTTCCAGAAGACTGCGCAGCCGACTCGCGTCGTCCACATCGGCGATTCGCTGATCGAGAGCGACCTGATCACCAGCACGCTGCGGCGACGCCTGCAGGGGCGGTTCGGCAATGCCGGGCTTGGCTACGTCCTGCCCGAGCTGATGCCGGGCGAGCAGCGGCGAGGCATCGGGATTGAGGTCGAAGGCGCGTGGCACGAACAGCGCATCCAGCGCGATCCCGACCCCGACGGAATTCTGGGGCTCGGTGGGTGCGCCCTGGTCGCCGAGCCGCCGTTCGACGGGACGGCGGTCACCTACGACCTGAACCCGCCGACACCGTTCGAGGTCGCACCCAGCGTCGTCGAACTCGCGCTTTACGAGCATCCGTCCGGAGCGGACTACGAGGTTTTCATCAACAACGCATCGCAGGGGGTCTACTCGTCCCGTTCGCCCTCGCCGCGTTCCACGTTCCGGCGGTTCGAGGTCTCCAACATGGCGCGGGAGCTCCGCATCGTCCCACGAGGCGAAGGGCTGTTCAGGCTCCTGGGCATCTCTCTCGAGAGCGCTCCGAGCGGCGTCATCGTCGACAACATCGGACAGCGCTCCGCCGTCGTGACTCAACTGCTGCGAATCGACGAGCGGCACTGGCGAGAGCAATTCGCGTGGCGTCAGCCGAGCCTGATCATCCTCTCGTTTGGCGCGAACCAGACCTCGGCGGACAACATCGATGTCGAGTCGACGGCTCGCAGCATCGGACGAGCCCTGGAACGGATCCGGCAGGCGGCTCCCGGCGCGTCGTACCTCCTGATGAGCGCGCTCGACCGCGCGGTCCGCGCATCCGACGGTCGGTTCGTGACGAAGCCCTCGGTGCCGCGCCTCGTCGCCGCGCAGCGTCTCGCCGCCGGGGAACACGGTTGGGCGTTCTGGGATGCTTACACGGCAATGGGCGGAGCGAACTCCATGGCGGCGTGGTTCGCGGCGGATCCTCCGCTGGCGGGCCCCGATCTGGTGCACCCGACGCCGCGCGGCATGGATCGCATGGGCGCGATGCTCTATCAATCCCTTCTAGCGGCTTTCGCCGCGCATCTGGACGCGAGCCCGGCTGCCCTCGCCGCGCAAAACAGCAGCCATGCTGTTCAATAGCGTTCGATACGTCGCCTTCTTCATCGTCGTGTACGTCGCGTACTGGCTCCTCGTACGAACCAAGACCCCCCGCATACTGCTGCTGCTCGCGGCGAGCTATTTTTTCTACGGCTCGTGGAACGCCTGGTTCCTCGGACTGATCCTGGCGTCCACCGTGATCGACTACATGGCGGCGCTGGCGATCGACGCTGCGCACACGTCCCGGGGCAGAACCGCTGCCCTCGTCATCTCGCTCGCGGCAAACCTAGGGCTGCTGTTCACATTCAAATACCTGGGGTTCGCGGCGACGAGCGCGCAGGCGGCATCGGATCGGCTGGGGCTCGGCTGGTCCATCGCGGTTCCCGATCTGATTCTGCCGGTGGGCATCTCGTTCTACACGTTCCAGTCGTTGAGCTACACCATCGACGTGTATCGTCGCGAGGTGGAACCGACGCGGTCGTTCTGGAAGTTCGCGCTGTTCGTCGCATTTTTCCCGCAATTGGTCGCCGGACCCATCGTCCGTGCGAAGGACTTCCTGCCTCAGCTCTCCGCGCGCGCGGACCTGGACGCCGACCTGCGGTTGCGCGGGCTCTGGTTCTGCCTGATCGGGTTCACGAAGAAGATCGTCATCGCGGACTATCTGGCGATCAACCTGGCGGATCGCGTCTTCTCCGCGCCGGAGCAGTACACGGGAACCGAAACGCTGATGGGTATCTACGCCTATGCGGCGCAGATCTACTGCGACTTCTCCGGCTACAGCGATATCGCCATCGGGTCGGCGATGCTGCTGGGGTTCCATCTGCCGACGAACTTCGACCGCCCGTATGCCGCCTCGAACCTCCAAGACTTTTGGCGCCGCTGGCACATCACACTTTCGACATGGCTCCGGGACTACCTCTACATCCCGCTGGGCGGCTCGCGGAAAGGGAACGCTCGAACCTACGCCAACCTCGCGATCGTCATGCTGCTCGGCGGCTTGTGGCACGGCGCGGCATGGACGTTCGTCGTGTGGGGAGCCCTGCACGGCGGGGCGTTGGCGACGACCCGAGCCTGGCAGCGAGCTCGTGGCGCCAAGCCGTTGACCGGATGGCGTCGCGGCGTCGGCATCGTCCTGACGTTCCACTTCGTCTGTCTGGGCTGGGTCGTGTTCCGCGCTCCGACCTTCGGAAGCGTGGTCGAGGTCTTGTCGCGGTTGGTCTACGGCGGGGCGGGTCTGGCGAACGTACCCCTGACGGCGTACGCGCTGCTCATCCTAGTGGCGGCGGGGAACGGGATGCGTTCGTCGTGGGTGAACCGTCTGCGCGAGGGGTTCGTGCGGCTGCCGGCTCCCGCTCAGGCGGCGGCGCTCGTCGCCGCGACGCTGCTCGTCTATCGGTTCCACTCGACGGACGTCGTGCCGTTCATCTACTTCCAGTTCTAGCCCGACAGGATGCCCCGCCACTCGGCGACTCTCGCCGGGTCCACCGGCGACGCGTAGCCGTCTTCCCCGCGCACCGCTCTGCCGAAGTGGAACTCCCGGATGCCGCCTTCGACCAGCCTCCGAGTCGTCTCCGGCTCGATCCAGCCGCCCGTCATGACCGCTGGCGATCCTTGCGCGATGCGAGACGTGCCCAACACGGCGTCCGCGTCTGTGACCTGCCGTGCGCTGCCGCACGGATAGCCCAGCGTCAGAACGCGCGAGACGCCGCATTCACGCAGTATCTTCAACGCGCCGGCGAGTCGGGAGACGGAGTCGAGGGCGCGATGGAAGGTGACCGACAGGCTCGCGCATTCCGCCATCAGCTCGCGGAGGCTCGGAACATCGATGTCGCCGCTTGGAGTGAGACAGCCGAACACGACGCCGTCGACTCCCAGCGCCCGGAAGGAACGGATCGAGCGTGTCATCTGGGCGATCTCGGCAGGCGTGTAGACGAAACCCCCGCCTCGCGGGCGAACCATTGCCATCGTCCGTATCGGCAGGTCGAGGGCTAGGATCGCTCCCAAGACTCCTGAAGATGGCGTCGTGCCGTCGTCAGCCATCGAGCCGCAGACCTCGATGCGGTCGGCTCCGCCGTCGCATGCGCGCCGAGCGTCTTCGGCGTTGAGCGCGATGACTTCGACGACCGTCGCATCGGCAGCCTGGCGCATCGTGTGTCGCCCGGGGAGTGGTCCGTCAGCCGGTCTGGGGCAGCGACATGAAGGTGGTGGGGACGCATTCGCGGTCCGAGACGACCTCGCAGTCAGGGCAGGCGGATCCCCCGGGTGTCCGTACGCACTGACGCCTTTCGCATTCCTTCACGATATCGAGCGCCGAGTCGAGCTCGTCGCGCAGGACCGCGTAGCGGTAGAGCAGCGACTTGACGCGTCGAAGCTCCCGCTCGATGGTCGATCTCAGTTCCCGCGCCGCGCCGGTGGGCGCATGCTTCGCAGCCAAGAACGCCTGG
Source organism: Candidatus Poribacteria bacterium (assembly GCA_016866785.1). Classification (NCBI taxonomy): domain Bacteria; phylum Candidatus Poribacteria; species Candidatus Poribacteria bacterium. The sequence continues at coordinate 9,469 of VGLH01000076.1, read as the reverse complement.
ATCTGCGGCAGATCGAGACCGAGCTCCCGCAAATGGAGCACCAGGCGCAGGCGATCCAGCGCATCGGGACGATAGAGCCGGAACCCGCCCTTGGTTCGGCGCTCCGGGCAGACCAGTCCGAGCTCCTCGTAGTAGTGGAGGGTGCGGAGCGTCGTGTTGGTCTGCGACGCCAGTTCGCCGATGCGCAGCAGTCGCTCCCCATTGGACCGGTCGGTAGTCATATCGTCTCTCGCTGATGTGCGCCGTCCGAGCGCCTCGACTTGGACGAGACGGCATTCCTCGGACGTCTGGACTGTGCGGTCAGTGTATTCCGGTGCGGGCGGACTTGTCAAAGCGCATCGGGACTCGTCGCGGCGACCCTAGCGTTCAGCTTGCCCAGAGCCTCGTGCTCGATCTGCCGGATGCGCTCGCGGGTGAGTCCCAGCTCGTCGCCGATCTCGCGCAGCGTGCGGTCTCTGCCATCCTCCAAGCCGAACCGAAGGCGGAGCACGCGCCTCTCTCTGGGCGTCAGCGTCTGGAGTAACGTCTCGAGCTGAACGCGCAGCGCGACCTGCGGCAAGCCGTTGTCAGCCTCGATGCTCGGGTCGGCGATCTGCTCGCGGAGATGGAGCGACGCGTCGTCGCGGCGACTCGTGTCGAGGTCGAGCGAGACTGGTTCGGTCGGCAAGGATGCCAAGAGCTCCACCTTCTCGGCAGGCATCGCGAGTTCCACCGCGAGCTCATCGATCGACGGCTCCCTGCCCAGGGATTGCGTCAGGCGCAGCATGGCGTCGTCGAACTTGGCGATCTGAGTGATCACGTAGTTGGGGAACCGAATCGTACGGGCGGATCGGTTCAGCAGTCGGATGACCGACTGGCGGATCCACCAACTCGCGTAGGTGCTGAACCGGAATCCACGGCGGTAGTCGAACTTCTCGACAGCGCGCATCAAGCCGATGTTGCCCTCTTGGATCAGGTCGGCAAAGGGCACGTTGTAGCCGCGATATCGCGCGGCGATGCTGACGACCAGACGCAGGTTCGCGAGGACGAGCGCCTCTTGGGCTTCGACATCGCCGTCGCGGGCGCGCCGAGCGAGTTCGCGCTCTTGGATTGCGGTGAGGCGTTTGTAAGTGCCGATGCGACGGAGCCACGCCGAGATGGTGTCTGGCACGCCGCTAGCATCCGGCTGGCGTCGGCGCTTCCGCGTCGGCGCGGTCGCGGGACCGTCGCTCGACGCGTTGGGTATGGTCTGCTCCCGCGCGACATCGAGGAACACGCTGTCAACCGTTCGGCTCGCCAAGCTCACGTCGGGGTATGACATCACTTCGCCTCCGAGCCGTTCGCCCGCATTCGACGCTGGGCAAGAATGCCCATGTCTGCGCCAGCCGGGCGCTGACCTCGTACGGCTGACCCTATGCTATCCAAACCTTACGTGAGTGTCAAGTTCGTCGCGTCGCGTCTCCCGCCGGGACGATGCGATTCTTGCCCATCGGCAACGGGTGTGTGACGATGCGGACGGAGGGATGTCGTGCTCCGCTTCATCTTGCCAATACTGCTCGGGATCGCGGCAGCGCCCGGAGCGTCCGCTGACCTGCTGGACGGGCTTGTCCTGTACCTGCCGTGCGACGACGGCAGCGGCGACCGCGTGGCAGACCTATCGAGCTCGCGCGCGGTCGTGACGCGGGTCGGTCGCGCCGAATGGATCGCAGGCGGCGCCGGGTTCGGGAGCGCTTTGGACTTCAAGCCCGATGCGGAGAGCTTTCTCGGCGTCACCCACGACTTCGGCGCGATGGAGGCGATGACGTTCTCGGCGCGGCTCTACGCGGTCGATCCGGATCCCGCGCGATGGAACTATCTGCTCGACGCCCGGAACGCCGACTTGGGGCTGGCGGAAGGAGCGTTCTTCCTCGCGCGGAACCGGGAGCAGACGCTCCGGTTCGGCGATGCTGAGGCTCCGGCGGATGTCTACCCGCGCGGCGCGTGGATGTCATTGGTTGTGATGGCGGACCGCAAGGGCGTGCAATTCTACGTGGACGGGAAGTTGCGGGCGCGCGGCGACGCTCCGGCGACGATGCCGCTCTCCATTGGCGACCGCCTCGTTATCGGCAACCATTATCTACAGCGGCAGGCGTTCAGCGGAGCGATGGACGACATCGCCATCTGGCGACGAGTCCTCGACCTTTCCGAGCTCGCCGTGATTCGCGACAGACCCGTGCCGGTTAGCAGACCGGTTCCCGGCATCGGGTGCTTGACGATGCGCTGGGGTGCGCTGAAGAGGGCGGAGCCCGATCAGCCGTGAGACGTCTTCGACCATGGTGGCAGGAGCGGGAGACGGAGGTCCGCGACGAACCAGCGGAACCGAAGAGCTCGGTGCGCTTCGGCTACGCGCGCGAGGAGGACTTGCCGGATATCTACGACATCGAGACCCGGTCATTCTCGCCGCATTGGTCGTACAACTCGCTGGCGCAGGAGGTGTGTCATCCGCGCGAGTACTCGCATGTCCTCGCGGGCAAGCTGAACGGTCGTGTCGTCTGCTTCACCGTCTTCTGGACGGTCGTCGACGAATGCCACGTGCTGAACTTCGCGGTGCACCCGGACTACCGGAGGCAGGGGATCGGCGCCGCCATGATGGACGCCGTCTTGCGGCGAATGAAAAGCCTAGACATTCGCGTCGTCACGCTCGAAGTGCGCATCAGCAACCTGACGGCGCGGCGGCTCTACGAGCGCGCGGGCTTCAAACCCGTGGCGATTCGGCGAGGGTTCTACCAAGACAACGGCGAGGACGCCATCGTGATGTGGCGCGACAAGGGTATGGCGTGAACCCGACTGGTGTTCGCGGCGCGTGGATGCCGTATCCGCAGTAGCCCTCAGCGGTCTGTTTGGTAGATGTCCGTCGAATCAATGGACAACGTGGAGTAGGGGCGACGCAGTGCGTCGCCCGTTTCACGACGAAGGCGACCCGTCGGGTCGCCCCTACGGATCGTAACCGATCAGCGGCGGAACCAATCGACCGTGCGCTGCACCGCCTCCTCGAAGCCCACCTGCGGCTCCCACTCCAGCTCCGCTCTGATCTTCGCGCAGTCGAGATAGATATGGTCGAGTTCGCCGGGACGCGCAGGGGCGAACTCCGCATCATGCGGGAAGTCGAGCGCCGACTTCAGCGCGGCGAAAACCTCGAGAACGGAGCGCGGGACACCAGTTCCGACGTTAAATATCTCACCGCCGCCTGCGTTCAGCACCATCTCGTTGGCGCGGATCACGTCCCCGACGAAGACGAAGTCGCGTGTCTGCTTGCCGGTTCCGAAGATGCGCGGAATCCTGCCCCGAAGCATCAGGTCGGTGAAGATCGCAATGACGCCCGCCTCTCCCGCCGGGTCCTGACGGGGACCAAACACGTTGGCGTAGCGCAGCACCGTGAAATCGACGCCGTGCAAGGCGCGGTAGATCGGGAGGTAGAGCTCGACGCATCGCTTCGTCACGCCGTAGGGTACTTCGGGACGGCGAGGATGCGCCTCATCCGCTGGCAGATAGTCCGGCGTTCCGTAGATGACCCCGCCCGTCGATGCGAAGATGATCTTGCGGACGCCGACGGCTCGCGCCGCTTCGAGAACACGCAGCGTGCCGAGGATGTTCCACGTCGCGTCCGTGATGGGGTCGGCGACTGACCGGCGTACGTCGATCTGCGCCGCGTAATGGAAGATGACTTCGGGCGCGGCGCCGCGAACGACGTCTTCGACGCGCGGGTCGGTGATGTCCAGCTCGTGGAAATCGGCGTCCGGGTTGACGTTGCTCCGCTTGCCCTGGACGAGGCTGTCAATGACGGCGACTTCATGCCCCCGCGCGATGAAATGATCGACGAGGTTCGATCCGATGAAACCGGCACCACCCGTGACGAGCAGTTTCACGATGCGCCATCCTTCCTCGGTTCTCACGGAGCGCCAAAGCCCGCCGGAAGCTCTCCCTGCCGAGCCCAGATCACCATGCGGACGACCCAGACGGCGATGAGCGAGACCGCACCGGTCGCGACGATGGCGGCTACCGTGTGCGGACGAATCCGCCATCCTCGGTAGGTATAGCCGATTCCGAAGACCCAGCCGACCACCAACGCAGAGAGAGTCAGAACCCACAGCGGATGGAACTCCGCCGCCGCGCGCCACTTTCCGTGAGCTGCCGCCGCGAGGGCGCGCGTCATCCCGCAGCCAGGGCAGGGCAGGTGCAGAACCCACCGGCTCAGGCAGATGACGGGCGTCGAGGACAGGTAGGGTTCCGCTGCCCAGAGCCCCGCGAGCAGGATGGCGAGCCATCCGATGGCGACTGCCCGAATCGTTCGGTTCGGACGCCCGCCCGGGCTCAGTAGAGAAACTGATACATCGGTCGGTTCAGAGAACATCCGATGAGGCTCCACACGCTCCCGACGATGAACTCGCCCATGATCAAGCCCAGGAAGAAGGGCGTCGCGCGTCGGTGCGACGCGAGACCTCCCTGCCGCAGCAGAACCCACTTCGCGGCGGAACTCACGAGGATCGAGAACCAGAACACGTTCATCGACCAACTGCTCGAAATGGCGAAGCCCGCTGCGTGAAAGGGCCACCAGACGAAGCGCATCCGCATCGCGGTCAGCACGAGAACCTGCCCGAAACCGAACAGCATCGCAAGGGATGACCCGTAGTCCGGAGGACGCGGCGACACGAGCAAGCCCTGCAGCCGCGTGAAGGGCTGGTTGGCGAACCACTGCCGCGCGCCTTCGCGGAAGGAGATGTCATAGTACGCCCAGAAGGTCGATACGATGCCGAAGAGCATGGCGAACAGCATCGCCAGGACGAGCCGCCGCGTGTCGATCCGCGCGCGGTCGGCGAGCTTGAGCCCTTCGAGCTGATGGGGCATCGGGTGTCCGCGATGCGCCCGGTTGAACGAGAAGTAGTAGGCGAAGACGGTCAGGTTTCGGGGTCCCAGAAGGCGCGTCCCGAAGACGCGAGGCATCATCTCGTCGGGCCCGATGAAGTGCAGATCGTGAACCGGCGAGCCGAGCTCCGCGCGCATCCGCGTCACGGCGAGCGCGATGGCGTAGTAGGTGGCGAAGAACGCGCCGATCACCCAGACCGACATGCCCGCGTACCGGCTGAACCCGAAGAGGTACGCGCCCGCCAGCAGGCAGATCGCCAGCGTGACGCGGTACGAGAAGGGCTCGTCTACGTCGTCTTGGCGGTTCCCACGTCCGATGATCCGCCTGCCGACCGTCCTCAGATGGGAACGCGTCGCCACGACTGCGACGAGACACAGCCCGATGTAGGCTCCCAGCGATTGCTCGTCCACATACGGGAAGCCGGGCAGGTTCCGCAGACCCATCGCCGCCGCTGCGACGCGTTCCGCCTTCCAGAAGAGGAAGAAGAACCAGCACGAGAAGGATAGGTCGAGCGGCATGAAGAACGCCATCCCGACGGCGAATGGGAAGAGCCCGATGGGTGTCCACCCGACGGCGTTCCACGGCTTCGACGTGAAGAGCGGCAGAAGATCGTAGAGCCTTCCGCCGAGGCTCGGAACCGCCGGATAGAGGAAGTGGAACCCGTTGATGATGTCCATGGCTCCAGCCAGCGCGAACCCCACCCACAGCAGCGGCTGCCGCAGGACACCCGTCACGCCGCCTCCCCCAGTCATTTCGAGTGGGAGTTGGATGATCGGATACGAGAGCTTCTCGTTCTCCGTCCACTGCTTACGGACGAACAGGTTGATCGTCAGCATGACGGTGACGAGCGCGAACATGAAACCCGTCCAGGCGAGCGTGGACGGGAGCAGGCTGCGCAGACGCGCCATCGTGTAGACGGTGGACTCGCCGCGATAGAGCTCCGTCAGGACGTCCCGGTTCTTGAGGGCGATGGCGTCGGGGACGAGTCCGTGGAACAGGTCTGCCCACTCGTTCTCCGGCGTGGCGAACTGGAATGCGTGCGGGATCATCGGGATGAGGACGCGCAGGAAATCGTGCCCGGCGATGCCGGACGCGAGCGAGAGCATCGCGTAGATCGTCAGGAGCTCGCCTTGCGTCAGCGCCCCGCGCGGGTACAGGTGGGCGACGCCGAGGTTCACAAGGATCAGCAGCGTGATGCAGAAGATGACATTGAAGAAGAGCGAGACGGTGGTGGGGTAGCTCTGTCCCGCCGAGTCCATGATCCAGTAGGCGTTCAGGGGTATCAGAGCGGCGGCGATGAGCACGGCGCGCCACGTGACTCCGCGCGGGCGGTCGAGTGGCGTGGAACCGGTCTTCATCGGGAGCGAATACTCCAGAACCGGGGCTTCGGCGGGCGTGGGTCCACGGACACTGAGGGCATGGGCAGCGCGTCACCGGATCGCGCCGCCCGGTGTTGGATCGGGCACGGCGCAGGTCAGTTGGTCTGGAAGAACTCGATGACCTCGCCGTTGGGCCCCTTGAAGAAGGCGATGGTCATCTGCATGACGCCGACATCCACGTCGCGCGTGTCCATCGTGATCTCGTAGCCAGCTTCGCGCACACGCTCCAAGGCGCTACGCGTGTCGGTCGTCGCCAAGGCGAAGTGAATGACCGGATCGTTGGGCGCAGGGGTTCCCGCCTTGGGGCTGTTGTCGGTCGGCTCGAAGAGCTCGATGTGGCTCCCGTCGCCCATGTCGAGCAGCACGATGCGCCGGTTGGGCGATCCGAACTCCGCGACGACGGACATTCCAAGCACTTCGTTGTAGAGCTTGATAGAGGCGTCCCAGTCGCGCGTCTGAATGGCGATGTGGTGCATCCCGGCTCCGGGGATGACGCTGTTGGTGGTTCCGACGGGCATCGCGGATGTCCTTTCCGGCGTGATATCCTGTCCCGGGGGAGCACGTGGACCCCGTGCTCAGCCGCGAGAGCATCCTAGCCGGACGGCACGAGACGCACAACAGACAGTGCGACTCGCTTCCTCTCTTCGTCATCGCCTCGGAAATCGGCGGGCTGCGCTGCCGCTTGCGCGGGGCAATGGAGCCGTGCCCAGGGAGGCAGTCGGGTCGCGACACGTATGCGCTTGACGATTCGGTGGCGTTTACATATACTGACCGCAGCCACGATCTTGATGCGCCGTTTTGACGCCTTGGAATGGCTCCGCAGCACGTGCGCTGCGCTGAATGCTCCGACGATGCATCCAGCCGCCGTCAAGCCGATTGCCCTGAGCTCGGACGTTGCATCGTGCCCTGTACCTACGATTGCGGCGCTCGCCGACCACTCCCCAAGAGGAGGAAGCGTAATGAAGCGGTCCGTTGGGATGGTTCTTGCCACCTCTCTCGCCGTCATCTTCGTCTCCAGCGGATGCGGGAACCTGAAGAAGAAGGAGTTCCTGCCGCAGTACGATCAGTACAAGGCGGAGAACGCGGCGAAGTTCCAGTCGATTGACGCCAGCATTTCCACAGCGAACACGCAACTCGCCGACCTCGCCAAGGCGGATGCGAGTCTGAAGGAGCAGATCCAGGACGCCAAGGAAGAGGCGCTTGCCGCCGCTGAGCAGGGCGACGCTGACTCGCTCGCCGCCGCCAAAGCGAACTCGAAGGAAGCCGATGACGCCCTTCGGCAGCAGCTCCTGGCTGCGGTCGATGCTGCGAAGAAGGCTTCCGCAGACAACGCGAAGGCGGGTGATGACGGCGTTCGCAAGGACGTCATGGCAGCGTTGGATGACGCGAAGAACTCCGCGATGCAGACGCTCCAGCAGTTGAGCACCAAGTCCGCCGGTGACGTCGAAGCGCTTCGCGCCGAGGTCGCTTCCGCTCTCGCGAAGGCGATCCCCGTCAAGGCGGCGACCGTCACGTTCGCCAGCGGCAAGGCAGTCCTCACCGACGCCGCGAAGGGAGACCTCGACAAGGCTGCGGCAGCCGCCAAGGGACAGCCGTCCGCGACGGTCAAGGTGATCGGTCACGCCGATTCCAACCCCATCGTGAGCGGCAAGTACCTGACGAACCTGCAGCTCTCCGAAGCGCGCGCCAACGCCGCCGCGGACTACCTGAAGTCCAAGGGCGTGTCGAACAAGATCGTCGTCATCGGGCGGGGTCACTTCGAGACGGCCGCCGTTCAGTCGACCAAGGAAGGTCGTCAGGACAGCCGGCGCGTCGAGGTGCTGCTCGAATCGGAGTAAGCGCCGTGAGCTCCAAGCCACGGACCAGCGGAAACGCGGGGGCTCGACCCCCGCGTTTCCGTGCCCGCCGTCAGTAGAGTGGCATCAGGCTTTCCGCGCCGGGAGGCGGGTTCCGCTCGAACTCCTCGGTGATCCACCGGGCGTGGGAAGTCTCGCCGGGGTTCCGGTAGGCGTAGACGACTGTCCAGCGCGTGGCGCTGTCGTGCCGGCGCGGCGAGACGGCGTGGAGAGCCCACGTCCACATGAGCGCGACGGTTCCGGCCGGAGCCGTCAGCGACACGATTTCCATGATGTCGCCCGTCGCCGGGCACCGGTGCTCCGACAGCCAACCCCGCAGCTTGTCGTCGTCGTCGGCGTCGATGGGCTGCCGGAACTCGTGGCTGCCCGGCACGACCTTGAGCCCGCCATCGTCCGGTTCGAACCCGTTGACGTAGAAGAAGATCCGCACGAACCCGAGCTCAGGCATCTCGCGCGCGTAGTTGTGCGTGTGCCAGCCGACGCCGCCGTTGCCCGCCGGTCGGTTCAGGGAAACGCAGTGGTCGTAGCGGATGTCCTCGCCAAGGACGCGCCGAGCGAGATCGACGAGTTGCGGGTGCGCGATCAGGCTGGCGAGGTACTCGTCGCATTCCGCCGAATGGTGGTTCGGGAAGTTGTCGTCCCGCTCGCGGCGCAGGTCTTCGATGCGCGAGAGCGACTCGGTGAGCCGTTCGCAGGCGGTCGCCGTCAGGATGCCTGGCAGGACGTAGTGGCCGTCGCGGTCGAGCTCTGTCTTCTCAGCCTCGCCAAAGGTGTAGTCGCGGAATAGGTCTCCCAACGCGTTTCCCTCCTCATCTCGACCGATGCGCCCGGGGTCAGGGCGCTGTGATGCGCAGGATGGCGGCTTCGTGCGGGTTCCATATCAGGCGGAACCGGCTGCCGGCTCCCAGGTTCCGATTGGTCCGCTCGTCGGTGACGTCGCTGGCGGGGTCGGCGAGCACGACTTCGATCTCCTCCGAATCCGACGTCGGTACGCCGTCGAGGGTTCCCATGCCGTCGATCTGGGCGTCGCGCAGCGGGTTGGCGACGAGGCACAGATAGGTCGCGCCGTCCTTCCGCCACTGGACGCGAGCGATCAGCGGGTCGGGCTGGCCGTCGCGCAGAACCGTCGCGTAGGGCCGGATGCCAACCGACGCAAGGCTCGACTGGAGCAGCACCCGGTATCCCTCGCCGGCGGCCTCGCGGCGCAGCCAGAGATATGGGATCGGCGTCAGGTTCAGATAGACGGATCGACCGGCTCCCGTCTCGTTCTCGATGGTGAAGTCGGCTCCGACGGAGCGGCCCCCGACGCGCGTACCGCTGAGACCGCGCAGGATGCGCTCGTAGAGAACGAA
>VGLH01000075.1 GCA_016866785.1 Candidatus Poribacteria bacterium | reverse complement strand
TTGCCCGTGTCGCCGATGATGCCCGCGTAGAGGCACTCCGCAATATCTCGGTCGATCTCGTCGCCGGACGCCTCGAACAGGTCGAAGAGGATTTCGCACGTCGCGCACGCCTGCTGCACGACGCAGGCGATGTCAGCGAAGGGTTTTCCCGTCGCGTGATGGTCGATATTGATGATGGCGTGCTTCGGCGAAAGCCGATGTTCGAGCGTCTTGCCCAGTCGAGCTCGGTCGGACACGTCGAGAACGATCAGGGCGTCGGCGGCGTCGAGCGTCGGTTCCTGGCGCATGCGACGGACCCCGGGGAGCCAGTGCGTGATCCTCGGCGGAGGGCCCTCGTTGACGATCTCGACGGTCTTCCCGCGCTGCTCTAAGAACCTTGCCAGCGCCAGTTGGGAACCGATGGCGTCGGGATCCGGATGGATATGCGAGGAGATCCAGAACGAGTCGTATCGAGCGAACGCGTCCAGAATGTCGCGGAAGCGCTCCGACGCGACCGAATGGGTGTCGCTCACTCGGCTGAGTCCTCGTCCTCGGGGTCGGATCCGTCCGGCGGGATATTCAGGGAACGCAGGCGCTCCGTCATGTCCATCAGGAGCTTGGGCCCGCGATCCACCTCGAAGCGAAGCTCCGGGCTATGGCGCAGATCGAGCCGACTCGCGGCTTCCCGGCGGATGTAGCCGGACGCCTTCGCCAATGCCTTGCGAATGCTCGGCTCGTCCGCGTCGTAGATGCTCAGACCCACCCAAGCGACGCGCAGATCGCTCGACACGCGCACGTTCGAGACAACGCATTCCTGGAGCCGAGGGTCTTTGACCCGCCGGAGGAAGATGTCCGCGAGCTCCCGCTTGAGCAACTCGGCGATCCGTTCGACGCGCATCGAGGAACCGCGCTCGCGCATCGCTTCGCCTCCCGCTACAGGAGTTCCATATCGACGCCGCTCACGGAGATCGGGAACTCGTCTTCGATGTAGTTCACGATCTTGTCCATCACGCTGTTGAGGTGGCGCACGTCATTGGAGACGTAGGCGATGCCCAACTCCGCGTCGGTGTGGCTGTCCAGGTCGCCTACTTCCGCGATGGACACGTTGAACCGGTGGCGCACGCGATCCTTGATGCTCCGAACGACCTGCCGCTTCGCCTTCAGCGAGTCGCTCGCGTGCACCTCGAAGGCAATCGTGCAGACGCCCACGTGCATCGGCGCGCCCTCTCCGCCGCCGCGCCGTTACGCAGTGCGGTTCCCGGCGCGCTCCTGAGACGGGGTTCCGCCCAGTGTTCGCGTCACTTCCTCGTGCGTGTAGCACTCGAGGACGTCATCGACCTTCAGGTCGCTGAACGACAGGAGACCGATGCCGCACTCGTACCCAGCCGTCACTTCGGTGACGTCTTCCTTGAACCGGCGGATGGAGTCCACCTTGCCCTCGTGGATGAGGCGGTTGTCGCGGACGACCCGCAGATTCATGCCGCGCACGATCCGTCCGTTGTTCACGTAACTGCCGGCGACCGTCCCGATGCGAGGCACGCGGAACAGCTCGCGCACCGTCGCGCGTCCGAGGACCTGCTCCTGCACTTCGGGTTCCAGCATGCCCTCCAGGGCAGCCCGGATGTCGGTCACGACGTTGTAGATGACGTCGTAGGCGCGGACGTCGATCTCCTCCTGCCGGGCGATCCGTTCCGCGCGGGTCGTCGGTCGCACGTTGAAGCCGATGATGATCGCGTCCGACGCCGTTGCCAGCATCACGTCGGTTTCGGTGATGCCTCCGACGCCCTGATGGATCACGTTCAGCTTGACTTCCTGTGTGTCTAGGCGAGACAACGCCTGCAAGATCGCCTCGATGGAGCCCTCCACGTCCGTCTTGAGGATGAGGTTCAGCTCCTTGACCTCGCCCTGGGCGATCTGGGCGTGCAGGTCTTCCAGCGAGACGCGGCGGCGCTGGATCATCTTCTCGTCGCGGACGATCTGCTGCCGCGATGCCACGAGGGCTCGCGCGTCCTCCTCGCTCAGGACCACGAACCGGTCGCCTGCAGTCGGCACGCTGTTGAAGCCCAGCACTTCGACCGGCGTCGACGGACCCGCTTCCTCGACCCGCTGACCCAAGTCATCGATCAGCGCCCGGACGCGCCCATCGCAGGTTCCCGCCGCGAAGTAGTCGCCGACGCGCAGGGTCCCGTTCTGAACCAAAACGGTCGCCACGGGCCCGCGTCCCTTGTCGAGCTGCGCTTCGACGACCGCCCCGATCGCCGGACGCCTCGGATTCGCGCGGAGCTCGAGGAGCTCCGTCTCCAGCGACAGGTATTCCAGCAGTTCCGTGACGCCGGTGCGCTGCTTCGCCGACAGCTCGCAGAACACCGTCGAGCCGCCCCATTCTTCTGGCACCAGCTCGAGTCTTCCGAGCTGGTCCTTGACACGGTCGATGTTCGCGTTGGGAACGTCGATCTTGTTGATCGCGACGACGACTGGCACGCCGGCTGCTCGCGCATGGTTCAGAGCCTCGACCGTCTGCGGCATTACGCCGTCGTCCGCCGCCACGACCAGCACGACGACGTCCGTCACTTGAGCGCCGCGCGCGCGCATCGCCGTGAACGCCTCGTGACCCGGCGTATCGAGGAACACGACGCGACCGTTGGGCAGGCGCACGTCGTAGGCGCCGATGTGCTGCGTGATGTTTCCGGCTTCGCGTTCGGCGACGTTCGATTCCCGCACGGCGTCGAGCAGCGACGTCTTTCCGTGATCGACGTGTCCCATGATCGTGACGACCGGAGCGCGTGGCACGAGGTCCTCGGGATCGTCGCGGATCTCCTCGACGCTCTGCATGAGCTGCTCTTCGAGGCTGGGGCGCTTCGCCGCCAGGAACTGCAGCGGGTCCTCCAGCTTGCGCAGCGTGTCCATGTCGAGCGCCTGGTTGATCGTTGCGACGATGCCCATGCGGAACAGCTCGGCGATCAACACGCCGGGACGCACCTCGAGGGCGCGCGCCATCTCGCCGACGGTGCTCCCCTCCATGATCTCCGGGATGTCGTCGCGTGTCGGAAGAACCAGCCCGTCGGCAGCGTCCTCCTTGGGACGCTGTCGCGCGATCATGTCGCGTTCGCGCTCGCGTTCGCGCTCGCGTTCGCGCTCGCGTTCCTTGTCTCGGTCGCGGGTCTGCAGTCGCTTCGGCTGCGGCCGCCCGAATCCTTCTGCCGGGGCTTCGCCGGGACGACCGGGCTTGGGCGGAAATCCCCTGCCTCCTCCAACGGGACGAGGCCGCCGCGTTTCGCCGTCGCGGGCTGGAGCGCCCTCTCGGCTGGTCCGCTGACGCGAGAACCCCGACGATTCGGAGCTCCGGCTCGCAGCGGCTGTCGATGACGCCGAATGGTACGAGCGCGTCGTGCTACTCGACTCGTCGCGGCTCGAATAGGCGACGCGTCGTTCCGTGGGTCCATCGCTTCGTCGCGCCACGGGCTCGGCGGGCGCCGATCCCGCCGGACGCGCGGTGTATTTGGGCGCGCGCTTCTCCGTCTGCGAGACTGGCTTGCTGGTTCTCGGCGCTGCCTCGTACCGAGGCTGCGTGGTCGTGGGAGGAGCCGCCGAAGACGTCGACGGGCGGCGGACAGCGTACTCAGGCTTGGCGTCGTCGCGACGCGGCGCCGCGCGGACGATCTCGCGGCGGGGCAGCTCGATCGTCCGGATAGGGGGCTTCAGTCCCGTCTCTCGGGTCGTCGGGGTCGGTTCCGTGGCAGGCGCCGACGGCGGAGCCTTCGATGGCGCGGGCGATGGCGCGGGCGATGGAGCCTCCGGCGTCTTGCCCTTGACAGGCTCGGGAGCCGGAGCGCCCTGACCCGCGATCTCTTGGCAGGCACGATTCGCTTCTTCCGGAGTGATCGTGCTGGAGTGCGTCTTGACCTCGAACCCCATCTCCTTGAGCCGCTCAATCAGCTCCTTGTTGGGCACGTCGAGATGTTTCGCCAGTTCATAGACCCGCACGGGTTTGTCATAAGGAGGATGTGTCGGAGAACTCATCGGGTAACCACCCCCATTCGTCGTGTCTTTGGCGATCCGTCAGGTCCGTCGTTGACTAGTTGCGTGAGCTCCGATCGGAGCGCCTCGATCTGGGGAGGCGCGATCGGGGTCGTCAGCCGCAGAGCGCGAATGAGCGACTTGGGCGTCAGGGCGCGCTCGATACATGCCCCATCGCTGCAAACATAGGCGCCGCGTCCCGGACGCTTCCCCGTCGGATCGGCGCAGAGCGAGCCATCTTCGAGCCGCACGATCCGAACCAACGTTCGCTTGGCTCCCTTCTGCCGACAGCCCATGCAGCTCCGTTCCGGTGCCGTCATTCGCTCCCGTTCTCGGATGCATACCCGGTTTCCGATGATCCCTACGACTCTGAAGCGGCAGCCGCGCGCTGTTCTGCCAGGATCAACGACTTGGCAGACGCGACGAGCTTCTCGGCAGTCTTCGCGCCGAGGTTCGGGAGCACGGACAGCTCCTTGACATCCGCTTCGGCAATCGCGCCGACGTTGGCGTAGCCATGCTCGCGCAGCGTAGCGGCGACTTTGGGTCCGACTCCGACGAGGCGTTCGGGCGGGAGCTCCGCCGCTGGCAGCTCCGGCACTTCCTCGACCGGCTCGGACTCGGAATCCGTCTTGAAGATCTCGGCGACCATGCGCGACCGCAGATCGGAACTCACTTCCCGCTCGCTGACGATGTCGATCTTCCAACCGGTCAGTCGGTTCGCCAGGCGGGCGTTCTGCCCGCGACGCCCGATCGCCAGGGATAGCTGCTCCTCCGGGACGACGACGGTCGCCAACGGCTCGCCGCCTTCGTCCTCGCCGAGGATCACTTCGCTCACCTTCGTCTGACCCAGCGCATTCGCGATGAACTCGGCGGGATCCGGGCTCCACGGGAGCACGTCGATCCGCTCGCCGCTGAGTTCGCGCACGACCATCTGCACCCGCGACCCGCGAACGCCGACGCACGTCCCGACGGCGTCGATGCCGTCCTCGGTGCTCGCGACGGCGATCTTAGAGCGTTCGCCGGGCTCGCGCGCAATCGCCATGATGTTGACCAGACCGTCGACGATCTCCGGCACTTCCTGCTCGAACAGCCGCACCAGCAGAACCGGATGGGCGCGCGACAGGATGACCGGGGCTTTGAATCGTCGCGTGGCGTGCTCCGCGTTTTCAGGGTCCATGACGTCGATCACGAGGGCGCGGATGCGGTCGCCCCGCTCGTACGATTCGTTGCGGAGCTGCTCGTTCCACGGCAGAACCGCCTCGGCTCCCTCGATCTCCAGAATCACGTCCCGGTAGTCCTGTTGCTGCACGACGCCGCTGACGATCTCCTCGACGCGGTCCTTGTAGAGGTTGAAGATATTCATCCGCTCGGCGTCCTTGATCTTCTGGACCAGGATCTGCCGGGCGAGTTGGGCTTCGATGCGTCCGAAGTCGCGCGTCTCGACGGGAACCTCGATGACGTCGCCGATCTTCGCTTCAGGCTCCGTCTTGAGCGCTTCCTCGATCGGGATTTCCGTCGCGAACGACCGCATGATCTCGACGACACGCTTGGGTGCGAAGACCTGGATCTCGCCGGTCGTCTCGTTCAACTCCACTTTCACCGACTGCACCGAGCCATAGCGCCGCTTCGCCGCCTGAAGCAGGGCAGCCTCGATCGCCTCGACCAGGATCTCTTTGGGAAGACGCTTCTGGCTCAAGACCTGCTTCATACTCGTCAAGAGGTTCTGGTTCATCGTCGTGCTCCCTGCGTCGTCTGAAAGATCGTGCGGCAGTCATGCGCTGGCTGGCGCGCGAAGGTCGTGCCCCGGCTAGAACCGGATGTCGAACTTCCCCTCGATCACCTCCGCGATCGCCACCGTAACGTCCTCTCCCGAGTCCAGTGCCAGATGGATGTCGTCGCCGTTCACCGACATGAGCCTGCCGACGAGCCGCTCCTCGCGAGCCGGGTCGGTGGAACCGCGTCGGCGGATCGCAACCCAGTACCCCTCGGCGCGCCGGAAATCCGAAGCCGTGTGCAGTGGTCGATCCAAGCCTGGTGAGGCGACTTCGAACTCCGTGCGGTCGTCTAGGATTCCTTCGACGCGGAGGGTCGGCTCCAACATGCGGAGGACCCTCTGGCACTCCCCGATGGTGATCCCGCCCGGGCGATGCACCAGCAGCCGCACGGACGGCTGACGACGGTTCATCTGCCAAATGGCTTCGACCAGCTCAAACCCGTTCGCCGCCAGGATCGGTTCGCAGATGCTCGTCAACAGCGCCTGGGGGCGATGATCCGTACCCGACTCATGGTCCACGCCGGTGCCCCACAAAACAAAAGAGCGGGCTGGAACCCACTCTTGACACAACCGTCGCCGTATCGAACGTCAAATCCTGTGCAACCGCACCCGATCCGCCGTGGCTAGGTGTCCATCGTCGGGCTGTCTCAAGGCTAGCACACTTGCCGGATGGAAGCAAGGCAATCGGGACGGCAGCAGGGCTGTTTCATGAAGCCCTCGGTCCCCGCACGGCGGGGTCCAGACGAACGCCCGCTGCTCCGACGGGACACCAGCCGTCCATGGAGCCACCGTTTCCGCTCCGTCGCTCCCGCGAAAGCGGGAGCCCAGAGTCCTGGATTCCCGCTTCCTGGCCCCGCGAAGGCGGGGCTCGCGGGAATGACCCGTTGGGTGGACCCGATTCGGGATCAGGCGGGCCGTTCATGAAACAGCCCTGGAACGGCAGAACTCTCCGCGACCCCGTGCTATCGCAAACCGGGACGGCACATCGGAACCACCAGGACCTGATCGTGGCATGCCGCGCCCGTCACCAGCAGCACGATTCACTGTGCGTTGATGCCTGCCAGACGATCTGGCAAGATCGTCTGGCAGGCATTTGTCAGCGCGCCGTCTCCGATGCGAGCGCACGGCTCCGCCGGTATCGTCCGAAGGAGCGCCATCGCGCAGAACGGAGAGCCTCGACATGGCAGACTTCCTCCTCGTCGGCGGAACCCATCCTCACGCCCGCGCGCACCTCAAGACGCTCCAGCAGCTCCCAGAAGTCGAGCGCGTCATCGTCGTGGAGCCTGACGCGTCCGTCCGCGCGTCCTACGACGCCGAGGCGAAGGTCGCCGCGACCGTCTCGACACTGGACGATGGGCTCGCGACCGGCCCAACGCACGCGTTCACCTGTTCGCGCAACGACCGAGCGCCGGCTGACATCGCCGCGTGCGCGCGAGTCGGCTGCCACGTCATCGCCGAGAAGCCGCTCGCCGTGTCGGCTGCCGCGTTCGAGCCTGCCCGACGCGCCATCGTCGAGTCCGGCGTCACGCTCTCGATTGTCTATCAGGCGCGATGGCACCCGATCCCGCTGGAAGCCCGCCGGCTCATCCGGGAAGGCGTCCTGGGCGCGCCCATCGCCGCCGAGGCGCGGATGGTCACGTCGCAAGTGCGCTACCGCGATCCCTCCCATTGGCTATTCAGCCGTGACGCCGCTGGTGGGGGTATCCTCTCGTGGCTCGCGTGCCACTACATCGACCTGCTCGCCTACCTGTTGGACGACGAGTACGTCTCCGTCGGCGCGCACGTGGGAACCCTGGGCGGGCAGGCTATCGACGTCGAGGACGTCGCCATGCTGAGCCTCCGGTTCCGGCGGAACGCTCTGGCGACGATGACGGCGGGATACCTGCTGGCGCTGAGTCCCAGCGGCTACATGCGCGGCGCGTACGACACGTACATCGGCATCTACGGGCGCGAAGGACGGCTGTGGTGGGACCCCGTCGGCGGCAAGACGCTCCACGTCGAGAGCGCACGCCCCGAATGGGCGTCTGCGCCGCGTCGGGAATGGACGGTCGAAGTCGCGGAGAGCCGCGCCTACGGCGGCGTCTATGGCGAGGAGTTCGTCCGGCGGTTCCTGCAAGCGTCTGCCGGAGACGGTGAACCGCCGAACTCGCTGCGCGACGGTCTGCGCGTCCTGCGAGTGCTGGATGCCGCCTACGAATCCGCCAGCAGGGGCATCATCGCGCCCATCGAACCGGTTCCGCCGGACAGATGATCGAGCCGTCTACTCCGCGCCCCAACGCTCCCAGTGGAGCACGTCTTCGAGCGCGCGCTTCGTCTTGATCGGCTCCTCTGCCGGAACGCCCAGCGATATCAGGCTGATGAGCTTGTGTCCATTCGGCACGCCCAGGAACCGCCGCACGTCGTCGGCGTACTCGCGCTTGTCGCCCGATATCCAGCAGGTTCCCAACCCGTGGGCCCACGCGGCGAGGCAGATGTTCGTCGTCGCCGCGCTGCCGTCTTCCAGGTAGTACTTGGTGTCCTTGCAGAACACGACGATGCACGCCGCCGAGTGGGCGATGTGCTTTCCGAAGTCCGTCAGACCGGCGAGCTCGTCGAGTAGGTCCGGCTTCGTGACCACGATGAACGTCCAGGGCTGCTCATTCCTGCCGCTGGGAGCCAGGCGCGCGCAATCGACGATGTCGCTGAGAACGTCGCGGGATACCGTGTCGGATTCGTAGGCGCGGATGCTGCGTCGGGTCTTCAGGCAGGCGATGGCGTCCATGCACAGAGGCTCCTTTCCCAAGCCGTGGAATCCCAGCCACCACGATTGGGATAGCCTCATTCGGCGCGCATCGGAAGAACACGCCTACGCAACGGGCAGGCGGACGAGCATCTTCCCGACGTTCCCGCCCGACAGGAGCTCGATGAACGCCCTCGGCGCGTTCTCGATGCCATCGACGATCGTCTCGCGGTAGCGGATCGCTCCTTCGCCCACCAGCGGCCCAACTTCGCCGACGAACTCCGGGAGCAGGTTCCCGTGGTCGCGGATGAGGAATCCCTGCATCAGGATGCGCTTCGTGATGAGCTCGAAGAGGTTCCGCGGGCCCGGGTCGGGGACGTCCAGGTTGTACTGCGAGACCATGCCGCAGACGGCGATGCGCGCGCCGACGTTCGCGCAGGTCAGTACCGCTTCGAGCATCGCCCCGCCCACGTTCTCGAAGTAGATGTCGATGCCGCCCGGGCAGGCGTCGCGCAGAGCCGCCGTCAGGTCGCCGCAGGCGCGATAGTCGATCGCCGCGTCGAAGCCGAGCGCGCCCGTGAGGTGGTCTGCCTTCGCCGCCGACCCGACGGTTCCCACGACGCGGCATCCGGCTCGCTTGCCCAACTGACCCACCAGCGAACCGACGGCTCCCGCCGCCGCGCTGACGACGAGCGTCTCGCCGCGCTTGGGCTCCCCGATCCGATGGAGCCCGTACCAAGCGGTGAAGCCCGGCATGCCGAGCACGCCCAAGTAGGCGGATAGGGGAACCACCAAGGCATCGACCTTGCGGGCGTCGCCGCCATCGCTGACGCCGTACTCACGCCATCCCTGCATCGTGACGACGACATCTCCGACGGCATACTCGGGGTGACGCGATTCGACGACGCGCCCAACGGCTCCACCAGCCATCGGTTCCCGCATGCGGAACGCTGGAGTGTAGGTGTCCACGCCGCGCATCCGACCACGCATATAGGGATCGACGGAGAGATACTCGTTGCGGACGACGAACTCGCCGGGCTTCGGCGTCGGGATGGGGTTCTCGACAAGCTCGAAGTCGCTCTCCTTCGGCATGCCAGCAGGCTTCGCCGCGAGCACGATCTGCCGATGGGTCGCCACGACGGTTGCCCCTCTGCTTTGACAGCGAACGGGCGCGGGTTGCCCCGCGCCCGGATGAGTCGCAGCCGACGAATCGCGCATAGCGCTAGAACGACTTCAGCGCTCCCCAAGTCGCGGCGGCTTTGCCACGGGCTTCGACGGCGAGTCCACTGGATCCCCCGAAGGTCGCCGAGATCGTCGTCTTGACAATGGAACCGCAGTTCCAGCGCGCCTTGTTCGGCTTGCCCTTGGCGAGCTCGCACGATCCGCGATTCGCGCCGCCTCCCACGCTGACGTTCCATGCCGGTTCGCCCTTGTCGGGCGTCCAGGCGTTGCTCTTGGCGATGAGCGCGCCGTTGAGCCACGCTCCATACTGGTCATCGTAGTCGGCGAGTAGGATGAGCTCCTTCACCGTCGCGGCGTCGGGGATGTCGAAGTAGTACCGTGTCCACGCAGAGATGCGGCCGGCGGGAATCTCCGTGTTGTCGTCGTTGTCGGCGAAGCCGACTCCCGATTCGCCGTCTTTCCACTTCGAATCGTCGTAGGCGACCTGAGTCCACCCCGCCTTGATTTCCATATTGTCCGGATCGTGGATGTACTTCACCTTCGCGCCTTCGTCGACGTAGACCTTCCCGCCAGCGGAGAGCTGCATGATGAGCGTCATGTCGCTGCTCCCAGCGCCGTCGTTGAAGTTCGCTCCGACGAGCACGTTGTTCTTGGTATAGATCGTCACAGCGGACGCTGTGCTCGCAACAGCGAAGGCGACGACACATACCCCGACCACGAAAGCCAGGAAGTGCTTCACCCGGAACCCTCCTTGCTGAGTGATGGTAGGGATGTGGGCGCGAGAACCCGCGCCCACTGACCTAGGGCGTTCTGGAGGACCCAGTCCGCTAGCGACTCGACTTGAGCTCCGCCCAAGCTGTCGCCAGCTTGCCCGAAGGCTCGACGGCAGCGCCGGCCTGAGCCGCGAAGCTAACGTTGGTCTTCTCGATCGCCGCATGCTTCCAGCGATCGGCGTTCGGCTTGCCCGCCGCCAGGTCGCTGGCTTCGTGGTTGGGGACAACGAGCCCACCGGCAGCGCCGTAATCCCACTTGGGCGTGTCACCGGCGTTCTTCATCTGAGCGCTGCGAGCGATCTCGACGCCGTTCAGCCACACGATGTACCCGTCGTCGAAATCCGCCAACAGAACGACGCTCTTGACCGATGCCGGATCCGACACGTTGAAGCGGTACCGCGTGTAGATCGTCACCACGCCGGCTCCACGGTCGATGGCGGTGTTGTCGTCGTTGTCGGCAAATCCGACACTGGACAAGCCGTCCTTCCAGCTGCTGTCATTGAAGCCTGGTTTCTCCCAGCCCGGCACATCCGCCGTGGGCACCAGGTACTTCACCGCGTGGCCCTCGTCCACCCACACCTTGCCGTCGCCGCTCAGTTGGAGGATGAGGCTCATGTCGCTGCTACCGAGCCCATCGTTGGAGTTCACTGCGGCGAGGATGTTCTCACCGGGCAACAATGGGGCGGGCGCAGCAGACGCGGTATGCACTGCCACGGCAACGCCGAGAGCCACAGCGCATACGAGCCAGTAGACGCGCTTCATGCAGTGTGTCCCCTTCATACGAGGAGGCAACAACACGTCCGACACGTCTCGTCGCTCAACGCCGTCGACGAGACCCAACGCGACTTCGTTCGCGCGTCCTTATACCACAAAGAGCAGGCTCAAGCACGAAAGCTCGACGATCCCAACACCGCGTTGCGGTGTCAGCGCGTCGGTTTCCAGCGCCGCTGGATTCCCAGCCCTGTGCTGGTAACGTACAATGTGTTCGCGCTTGGTCTGGGATCGAAGACGCGGAGACACGGCATAGGACTCAGACAAGGAGGTTCCGATGCGCAGATCTATGATGGCGCTCGCGCTTGGCTGCGCGATCAGCCTGCCCATTCACGCGGCTCCCCGCGCGGACCTAAAGCTGCTTCTCCCACTCGACGAGAACAAGGGCAATCAGGCGGCTGACCTCTCGGGAAACGGGCATGTCGCGAAGTTCGTCGGCACACCGAAGTGGACGACCGGCAAGATCGGTTCCGCCCTCGAGTTCGACGGACAATCCTACCTGGAAGTCGCCGACAAGGCGGACAGCGGATTCGACGGCGTCGCGGGACTCACCATCGAGCTGTGGGCGAAGCAGGACGCCCACCACGACAACGGCCTCGTCGTCAAGCTGACGACGAACGCCTTCTGGCCCTGCTCCTACAACCTGGAAACATGGTCGGATACGAACATCTGGTTCGGCGTCGATCAGGACGGGATGGCGATCTCGGCGGGTGGATACCCTCTGAACCAATGGTACCATCTCGCCGCCGTCTTCGACGGTAAGGCGAAGACCCAGCAGCTCTATCTCAACGGTAAGAAGGTCGTCGAGGGCGCCGCGCCGAAGGACACGGTTCCCGCCGGAGACAAGCCCATCTTCATCGGCACCGTCGACGCGAACAACTACCGGTTCAAGGGCGCGATCGACGAGGTCGCCATCTACGCCCGCGCGCTGACCGCCGCCGAGATCGGGCAGGACATGTCGGGCATCGTGCTCGCTGTGGAACCGCGCGACCGCCTGGCGATCCGATGGGCGGCGTTGCGGCAGGCTCCGTAGCGCACTCGAAGCCTCGTCGTTCGCGCGGGAGTCACGGCGCGCCCGGTCCAGCCTGTCGAGTTGGCGTCGTTGGGCAGGTTCTGCTTCGGCTGGATGGCTTTGATGCCGCTGCCCTCGTCGACGAGGATCGTGGACCCAGACTTGAGCTGGACGATCAGCGACAGATCGCTGGAGCCCGGCGAGTCGTTATGCCGACGCCGCGAGGACATTCCGTCCGGGCACCAAGGGAGCCGCCTTGCCGCTGGCTTCCATGGCGGCGTGCGACGAGTAGGCGGCTGCGGCGAGCAGACCAACGCAGGCGAAGGTGAACATCCGTTGCATCATGCGTGAAGCTCCTCAGCGTCATGTCAGTTCGGTAATCGACGGGCGAACCGTCGGTTAGTCATGAGAACGCGTTGATCAGTAGAGCCTCTTGAGAGCGCCCCAAGAGCTTGCGGCTCTGCCGATTGGGTCCACCGCGAAGGGTCTGGAGACCCCTCGTGGGTCCCGTGCCGACTTCGCTCGTGGTTCCGCCCGCAGCGCGGATCGCGTAAGATGCACCCGATCCGCATCCGATACGCCGAGGAGAAGGCGCATGAAGAAGGGCATCTGCATCGGCACGCTCCCCGGAGGCATCTCCGACGAAGGGTTCGCGCTGGCGAAGGAAGCCGGATTCGCAGGCGTCGAGCTGGGAACGCTCAACGACGAGGCATCTCGTACCAACGCGGCGGAGCTCGCCAAGAAGCACGGCATCGCCATCCCCAGCATCATGAACTCCGTCCACTGGGGCAAACCGCACTCCGACCCCGATCCCGCCGTTCGGCGCGAAGGCTTCGAAGGCATGCTCGCGTCGTTCGCGACCGCCGCGGCGACCGGCGCAGACACGGTTCTGCTCGTCCCTGCCGTCGTGACGGATACGGTGACCTACGAACAGGCGTGGATCCGCTCCCAGTTCGAGATCCTCGAGCTCCTCAAGGTCGCCGAGGAGAAGAAGATCGCCATCGGCATCGAAAACGTCTGGAACCGGTTCCTGCTCAGCCCGACCGAGTTCGCCCAGTACATCGACCAGTTCAACAGCCCCTATGTGAACGCCTACTTTGACGTGGGGAACATCTGCCTCTACGGGAACCCGCATCAGTGGATCCGCACGCTGGGGCCCCGCATCGGGAAGGTGCACGTCAAAGGGTTCGACACGCGCAGCCGGCAGTTCACCTCGACGCTGCTCGGCGGGAACATCAACTGGAAGGCGGTACGGCAGGCGTTCGTTGACATCGGCTACGAAGGATGGATCACGGCAGAGATGGGGCAGAACCGCGAAGACCCGCGCGGCGGCGCGTTCGCGCTCAGCGAGGAGATGGACAAGATCATTGCTGGCGAGGCGTAGTCGCTACTTCCCGGCTTCGGCGCGCGCCTGGCGGATGGCATCGATCCCGGCGCGGTAGTTGGGGTTGCCCGGGTTGAGTTCGAGCGCGGATCGGAGCGCTTGCTCCGCCTCGTCGAGCTTCCCCAGTCGGAACGCGATGAGCGCGAGCGTGTTGCGGTACGGCGGGACCGTTGGCGCGAGTTCGACAGCCCGCAGCGCTACAGCGTGCGCGCCCGGCAGATCGCCGCCGACCTGGGCGAGGGCGCGCGCCAGCCCGTCGTGACCCGCCGCATCGTCGGGGTCCGACTCGACGACAAGCCGGTACTGTGCGACCGCCCCTGCGTTCCGCTGGACGAGCAGCGCTTCGGCGTACGTCTGTCTCGCGGAACCCAGCGACGGGTCCGACTCCAATGCTGGTGCGAGAAGCGCGATCGCCCGCTTCGCATCCCCCCGCCGGTAGGCGATCTCACCAAGCAGCGCCTGAGCAGCCGCCGCGTCCGGCTGGAGCCGAAGCGCCTCGGATGCCGCCTTCTCCGCCGCGCTGAGCTCGTCGTTCGCCGCGCGGGATGCTCCCAGTCCGATATGAGCGATGACGAGCTCCGGGTCGAGCGCGAGGGCGGCCTCGTAGGCGTCGATCGCCGCCCGGGCATCCCCGTAGCGGAGATGGAGCCTGCCGAGGTTCGCCCAGATCGGAGCGCGTTCTTTTGGCGACTCGTACCGCAGGATGGCGGCTTTCAGTTCGTCGATGGACTTCTGCTGCTTGGTCAGGACGGTGTGGATCGCCAGGTCTTCGTCGGCTCCAGCCGTATCGCCGAGACGCCGCCGCAGTTGGGACCGGACATAGCGCGCGCCCAGGTGGGTCGGATCGCCTCTCAGCGCCGAGTCCAGCGCGGTGAGCGACTCCTCGCGCCGGTTCAGGCGCATCAGCAGGTAGCCCCGCTCGAAGTCGCACGCGACGGCGTCGTACTGGAGCTCTTTGGCATGGTCGTAGTCAGCAAGCGCCTCCTCCATCCGGCCTAGCTGCGACTTCACCTTGCCCGTCTGGAACGCGACCACCGGTGAATCCGGACTGAGACTCCGCGCCTGGGCGAGCGAGTCGAGCGCGTCCTGATAGCGATAGAGCGACACGTAGGTAGAGCTCTCCGCCTGGTAGAACTCGGCGCGTCGAGCATCAAGACGGATCGCTTCGCCGAACGCCGCGAGCGCGTCGTCGAACCGGTCGCTCGACATCAGCGCCAGTCCGTAGCCGTAGTGCGCGTCGGCGCCCTTCGGAACAGACTTGGCGAGCTCCTGCCAAGCGGCAACGGCTTCCGCCGACATCCCGCTCGACAGATAGGCGCGCGCCAGCTCGAACCGCGCCGATGTGTTCTGCGGTTCCGCCGCGACGCGCTCCTGAAGCTCCCGCACCGTCGCCCCATGCGCCGTCGTGACGAGCGCGAACAGCACGACGAGCAGACAGGCGCACATCGGCACGAGTCTGTGACAGGGCTCCTGATCGCTGGGACGGGTCTGAGACCCGCCCCTACGGCGTACGACGTAACGCACGTGCAAGCTGGCGCGTCGGCTCATGGGCTAGATGCCCCACAAGGCGGGCGGTTCGTAGGTGTCTCCGCCGCCGAACATCGACTCCATCCCGTGGGCTTCGATGAGCTCGTCGCAGAGGCTGCGGATCTGGTCGAGCGTCAACTCCGAGCCGGTGTGCGGATCGAGCATCGCCGCGTGGTAGACGGCTTCGCGGTCGCGTTCCAGCGCCGCCTGGATAGTCAGAAGCTGGACGCTGATGTTCGTCCGGTTCAGCCCGGCGAGTTGTTCCGGCAGGTCGCCGACGTAGCACCCCTGAACGCCGTTCCGGTCGACCAGGCACGCGAGCTCGACGACCGACGTGCGCGATAGGTTGGTGACCAACCCCGTGTTCAACACGTTCCCGCCGATGCGCAACGGGACGTCGGTTTCCATGGCGTCCATGATGTAGGAACCGTACTCGTGCGTCCGCCGGTGCGAGAGCTCGCGGTTGTTGATGAGCCCCTTGCTTTGCTCCTTCCAACTGGCGATCTGGTGGATGCAACGGCGCGGGTACTCGTCCAGCGGGATGTTGAACTCCTCGATGAGCTCCGGGAACTGCGCCTTGATCCAGTAGGGCAGGTACTCGGAGAGGTGCTCCGAGGACTCCGTGATGTAGTAGCCGAAGTGGCGCATCATCTCGAAGCGCACCATGTCCCAGTGCTTCTTGGCTCCGGGCTTGCGGGCGGCAGCGTTCATCTCGGCGGCGCGCCGCTTGATCTCCGGGTAGAGGTCCTTCCCGCCGTCGGTGACTTCGAGCAGCCACGCCTGGTGGTTGATCCCCGCGATCTTCCACTGGAGCTTCTCGACCTGGCTGAGCATCCCAACGTGATGCAGCAGACCTGACGCGCACCCCTGAACCGAATGGCAGAGCCCCACCGCCCGGATGCTGGAACCCAGCAAGATGCCGCCGGTGACCATCGCCATCGGGTTCGTGTAGTTGAGGAACCAGGCATCGGGACAGACGGCTTCCATATCGCGCGCGAAGGCGAGGCAGACGGGAATCGTCCGCAAGCCTCGGAAGATGCCACCGATCCCCAGCGTGTCGGCGATGGTCTGGCGGAGCCCGTACTTCTTCGGTATCTCGAAGTCGATGACGGTGCTCGGTTCGTATCCGCCGACCTGAATGGCGTTGACGACGTAGCTCGCGCCGTGCAGAGCGTCACGACGTTGCGCGGGGCCCAGATGCGCCGTGATGGTCGCCTTGCCGCCGTTGATGTTCCCGTTCAGCGTCTGGAGCATCGCCTGGGATTCGCTCAGACGCGTCGCATCAATGTCATAGAGGGCGATGTGAGCGTCGCGCAGGGCATCGGTCAACATGCAGTCGCCGAGAACGTTCTTGGCGAAGACGGTGCTTCCGGCTCCCATGAAGGTGATCTTCATGCGTCTCGTCCTTTCGAGAATCGGCACGGGCGCGTCATCGTCGAATACATAGCGCACGCCGGAGACGCTCACGAGTCCGCCGACGCAGCCGTCAATCGCCGGCTTCCGCGGCTCCCTCTGCCGGCTTGCTTCCGCGCTTCGGAATGAACCCGGACGCGAACAGCAGGAGCATCACCGTCCAGAAAACCCACTTAGGCAGATGCTCGAACCCAGCGTGAACGTGGTACGTCGTGTAGTACCAGTGCCCGTAGGCTTCGATGCCTAGCTTGACCGAGATCCAGGCGATGATGAGATAGGCGGCGGTCTCGAGCCGCGCGAACTTCTCGAGCAGCTTCAGGAAGAAGTTGGCGACGAACCGCATCGCAACAACGCCCAGCAGCCCGCCCAGGTAGATCACCCACAGCTTCGGATGGACCGCCTCCATGTTGGGTGGCGGTCCCACCAGCGCCACGGCGGCGAGGATTGAATCGACGGCGAAGGCGAGGTCGGTCAGTTCCACGACCACGATCACCGACCAGAACCCTTGCGCCTTGGGTTCCCGATGCTTGTCGTTGACGCGATGCATCGCGTGCCTGACAAAGTGACGCACCGCCAGGTAGAGCAGATACCCCGCGCCTGCCGCCTGAACCCACCAGTACTTGATGAGCTCGCTGGCGATCACGATCATCAAGCCGCGGAGTACGAACGCGCCGACCAGTCCGTAGAGCAGTCCCTTCTGCTGCTGGTGCTTCGGCAGCGCGCGAACGAGAATGGCGAGAACCAGCGCGTTGTCTGCGGATAGGAGACCTTCGAGGAAGGCGAGCGTCGCGACCGTCGGCACATCAGAGATCGCGAACACCTGACCGAACATCCCGTACCACCTCTCATCAGACTCTCATCGTAACCGTCACCCGGTCTGCGTGCGACGCGACGCTCCTGCGATGGGTGTGATCCCGGTTCGCCTCCGACCTCTCTGGCTGCCTCGCCAGTCTCCGAGTAAGGTATCCGCGCGCTAAGAGGCCTCGCGGAGTCGATCGCACATCCACGGAACGCTGTGCGTCGTCGCGATCTCGTGCCCTCCGTCGTGGACGTGGATGCCGGTATGCGTCGCCGGGGCTCCATAGGCTTGGTAGATGGGTCCCAGGTCGTGGACGATCGCCTCGGTATCCTCGTGTGGGAAGGAGACGTCCTTTCTGCCGGCTTCCAGGAAGAGCGGTCGCGGCGCGATCATCGCGGCGATATCGACGTGCTCGAAATGGCGCGCCAGATCGCGCAGATGTCCGCATGTGCAGTGGGGCCGATCGAGGAACGTGTTCAGGTGCGACGTGAGATAGCAGCTCACGCACGTCGCGGCGATCCGCGTCTGGAGCGCGCCGACGAACATCGCCATCTCGCCGCCCAGCGACAAGCCCATGACGCCCATCCGCTTCGGATCGACGGCGTCGAGCGACTCCATCAGATCGAGCGCCCGCACCAGGTCCCAGTAGCGCACGCCGATGAGCGTGTGCCCCAGCATGTTGAGGCCATGGACGAGAACGTTATACGTGACGTTGTCCTGCGGCAGCGCACGCTCGCCGAATCCGATCTGGTCGGGCACGAACGCGACCAGCCCCTGCTCCGCGAACTGCTTGGCGAACCCGCGATACGCCGAGTTGGGGTCGATGCACTCGTCCTTGCCGCCGCCGCTGTGACCGTGCAGGCAGAGCACGGCGGGAACCGGGTACCGGACGTTCTTCGGCGTCAGCAGATAGGCGCACGCCTGGAGCCCGGGGCGCGTCCAATAGACGAGCCGTTCGCGGACGTAGCTCTCGGTCTCCTCGACGGTCTGTCGTTCGAGTCCGAAGTCGATGCGTTCACTGGGCGTATCGCCCAAGATGCCGCTCAGCACACCCCGCGCGAGTCCCTGCCACACCTCGAACGCGCCCTTTGAGGACAGGTCGAACGGCGACTGGCGAAGCTCCGATTCGACGAGCCCGTGGTAGAAGTCGATCACCTGCTGGCCGAGCATGGATGCCTCCCCTGGGAACCGGTAGGAACCGGTTCCGCGTGTGGCGACTACAGTCCGATGCGCGAAGCGAACTCCGGCAGACCGCGAATGCCGAGATTCAGATGGAACAGCGATCCGGCGTGAGCGCCGTTCAGCGCGCGATCCTCGCCTCCCGCCGTCGTGATGTACATGTCCGTCAGATCGTCGCCGCCGAACGTGACGCTGGAGACCTTGAGCACCGGGAACGCCACGGTCTGCATCAACGCGCCGGTGGGAAGCAGTCGAACCAGCCGGGAGCCGTCCCAGCGCGCCGACCAGATGCAGCCTTCGGCATCGACGGTCATCCCGTCGGGCAAGCCGGCGGCGGGCGCGTTCCGGTGAAAGGCGCGGCGGTTCGACAGGTTCCCGGTTGCCCGGTCGTACTCGAACAGGCTGATCTCGTACATCTCGGAATCGGTGAAGTACATGCGCTGGCGGTCGAGCGTGAAGCCCATCCCGTTCGAGCAGCGCACGTCTTCGAGGACGACCGTGAGCGTGCCGTCGCAGTCGAGCCGGTAGAGCCGTCCGAGCCGTTCGGGGCTGGGCATTGTCCCGCAGAAGACGCGTCCGACCGGGTCCGCGACGACGTCGTTGAATCGCGACTCCCGTTCGTCCGGTATCTCGTCGACGACGTTCGTCAGCGTGCCGTCACGCCAGACGGCGATCCGCCCGCGATCCATGAACAGCAGCAGCGATCCGTCCGCCTGGATCGTGAACCCGCCGACCGTCTCGCCGTCGAGGACGAGCTCGTGGTTCCCGGAAGCCGGGTCGTAGCGATACAGCTTCGCGCTATCGATGTCGGTCCAGTAGACGCAGCGCTCGGTCGGATGCCACAGGGGTCCTTCGCCGCAGACGCACGCGACGTCGGCTACGATGCGGGGCGCCGGCATCTGAGTTCGCAGCTCAATCATAGGCGAGTGTCACCTCTCCGCCTGTGCGCAGGCTCTCGATGATCGCGTCGATGAGGAGCATCTCGCGGTATCCGTCGTCCAGATCGGCGCGGCACTCCGTCCCATCGAGGATGGCGCGCGCCCACGCCGTGATCTCCTCGCGGTATCCGGGACGGATGACGCCGTTCTGATACCCGATTCCCCCGTCCCAGGTGATGATCCTGCCGTCGTTATATCCGCCCGTGCCGACAGGAAGGTCGGGAATCGAGTAGGTCAGCTTCGACCAGTTGTGGGTCTCGACCCACGCGGGCCCGTCGCCGGCGATGAGCGTGCGGTTCTCGAACACCGGCGAGCGGAACGCGATCGTCTGGCTCCCGACGATGCCGCTCCCGAATCGGTACTGGATAACGCCCGCATACTGCTCGGAGTTCGTCTGGCTCCGCATCGCCGAGACCGCCGCGATATCGCCCATGAAGAACCGAGTCAGGTCGAGATGGTGGATGATGTGATCCAGCAGGAAGAAGCGGAACATGTCCGCGTCCGAATCGCGGTCGAGCCCCCAATCCATCCGCATGCCGGGACCCGGACAGAGGTACCGCGCCTGATAGACGATCGGCTCGCCGAACCCGGGTCGGGAGATGATCTCCTTCGCCATCCGGTTCACCGGGCAGTGCCGCTGCACGGTTCCCATGAGAACCTTCGCGGTCGTGCCGCGCGCGGCGTCGCGGAACCGCTTGGCTCCGGCGGCGGTCATCGACGGCGGCTTCTCGGTGTAGACGTGGAGCCCGCGTTCCAGCGCGACGATGCCCGCTTCGGTATGGATCGCCGGAGGAGCCGCCATCAGGACGCCGTCGAGGTCTTCGGCGGCGAGGAGCTCGCTGTAGTCGGTGTAGGCGCGTTCGGCGCGGAAGCGGTCGGCGGCGTCCACGGCGGCGTCGCGTCGAAGGTCGCAGGTGGCGACGAGACGCAGTTCGTCGACCAGCGTCAGCGCCGGCAGCAGCACGCCCCGGGCGAGCCCGCCGCATCCGATCATCGCGACGCGTAGGCGCTTGCGCTCGTTCATGTC
>VGLH01000074.1 GCA_016866785.1 Candidatus Poribacteria bacterium | reverse complement strand
AGTATGGCAGTCACCGAAGGGCTCAAACGGACGATCCGGCGTCCGCGCCCGCTCAACCCGGAGGACACGCGCTCGATGCCATCGGGCCACGCGACCACCGCGTTCAGCGTCGCGACGGTGCTGAGCCATCGCTACCCGAAGTACCGTGTCGTGTTCTACGGACTGGCGGTGGGCGTCGGGTACGCGCGGGTCTACTTCGGAAGGCACTATCCGAGCGACGTCCTCGCAGGTGCGGCGATCGGGATCGTGATGCCCCGCATCGTTCTTCGCTACGAGACCGACATCCTCTCGATCGCGTTCTGACCCATGCCGAACGGCTCGCCCCGCATCCTGTTGATCCGTCTCAGCTCGATGGGCGACGTCGTCCTGACCACCCCCGCCATCCGCGCCGCCCGCGAGCGGTTCCCCGACGCCCGCATCGCCTTCCTGACCAACGAGAGCTACGCGCCGCTCCTCTCCGCGAACCCCCATCTCGACGCCGTCCTGACGCTGGATCGCCAGCGGTCGAACCGGAGCCCAGCCGCGTTCTGGGAGAGCATCCGGTTCATCCGCTCCGAGCGGTTCGATGTGTCCGTGGACATGCACCGACGCGCCAAGACCGCCGCGCTGACGTTCCTTGCGCGAATACGAACGCGCATCGGGGGAACCCGGCTCGACAACCGTCGTGTGGCTCTCGATCCGTCCGCGTATGCCGGAGGCCGTGCGCTCGCCGCGCTGGCTCCACTCGAAGCATTGGATGGCGACGCTCGACTGGAAGTCGTCGTGCCGCCGGACGACGCAGCGAAGGCAGACGAGCTCTTGCGCGGTCACCGCATCGACGCTGGAGCCCCGACACTCGGCATCTTCCCCGGAGCAGGATGGCGTCCGCGAGCGTGGATGCCGGAGCGCTTCGCCGAGGTCGCTCGTCGGTTCTCGGCGGAGACAGGCGGAAGGGCGGTCGTCGTCGGAGCCGGGAATGAATGCGATCTCGTCGAGCGGATCGTGGAGAGTGTCGGGAGCTCCGCCGTGCCGCTGATGGACCTGCCGCTGGGCGTCCTCGCGGGCATCATCGCTCGATGCGGCGTGTTTCTCTCGAACGACACGGGACCCATGCATCTGGCGGTCGCCGTGGGAACGCCAACCGTCGCGCTCTTCGGACCCGGACGGTTCGAGCGTTTCGCCCCGAAGCTGCCCCATATCGCCATCCGCGAGCCGATCGCGTGCAGCCCCTGCAAGCAGTTCCGCGACCACTGCCGCAACAACGCCTGCATGCAGTTGATCCAGGTCGATGCCGTCTGGCGAGGGGTATGCGACCTAACACCGTTTCCTCAATAGGCGGAACAAGGACTGGGCGATGGGAAGCTCGCTATGCCTTGAGGTCGAGCCAGTCCGATTCAGCGTCCGTGAGCCGCAGATGCGTTGCGCGGATGCACGAATCGAGCTCGTCCGCCGTCCGAGGTCCGACGACCGGCACGACCGGGAACGGTCGGCGCAGCAGCCACGCCAGCGCGATCTCCATGCCCGTCACGCTCTTTCGCTCGCCCAGCTCCCACGCGCGCCGTCGCCGCTCGAAGTTCTCGTCGCTCCCGTAGCAGCGGTACATCTGCCGCTCGTCGGGAGCCGGGTTCTTCCGGCGTTCCGGCGGGAACCGATCCGTATAGAACCCCCGCGCCTGCGACGACCACGGGATCAGCGGCATCCCCGTCCGCTCGTGCCACGCCTCGCCGACTGGATCGACCGTGACGAGTCCCCGGAAGAAGTTCGCAACGGGACGCGCCAGGCTCAGCGTGTTGCTGACGACGCCGAACGCGACGAGCCCTCGCTTCTCGGCGTACTCCTGCGCCTCGGCGACGCGGCGGTACTCCCAGTTCGACGCGCCGAGCGTGCGCACGGCTCCGTCGGACACGAGCGCGTTGAGCGGCTCCATGATCTCGCTGACGGGAACCTCCTGGTTGTCGCGATGGAGCATATAGAGGTCGATCCAGTCGGTGCGGAGCCGTTCCAGACTGATCGCCAACTCGCCGCGCAGGACGCTCTCGAGGTCGCTGGACGGCAGATAGTTGTCCGCCCCGTGCCCGCCCTTCGTGATGAGCACGATCCGGTCGCGCTTGCCGCTCCGGTCGAACCACTCGCCGATGAGCGATTCGCTCTCGCCGCCTGCATAGATGCGCGCCGTATCGACAAGGGTGCCTCCGGCGTCCGTGAAGGTGTCGAGAAGCCCGTGGTACGCCTCGGCGGATCGGCGGGCGAAGAACGCGGTTCCCAGCGCCAACGTGGACAGTGGCTTGTCGATCCCGTCCACTCGCAGCGTCGCGTCGAGCCAGTCGCTCATGCGGTTCCCTCCTGATCGCGGAGAAAGCGTTCGAGGATGAGGCGGTCGCGCGAGGCGGTCTCCAGGGGACGCTCCTTCGCGTCGGCTCCCAAGCACTCGACGGTCAAGTACCCCTGGTAGCCCACCTGATCGAGGGCGCGCAATACGTCGGGGTAGCTCGTCCAGCCCTCGTCCAGCGGCAGGAAGTCCCACGACCCGTCGTCGCGGATCCGCCCGTTCTTGACGTGGGCGTTGAATGACCGGGACCCCAGCTCCAAGACGGCTTCGGGAACGCTCTCGCGCGCGAACGCGAAGTTCGAGAAGTCGATGGTCAGCCCGATGCACGGCGCATCCGAGAGTGACAGGAACCGCCGCGTTCCGGCGAGCGTGTCGGTGACCTGCCGCATGTGCGTCTCGAACGCCAGGCGCAGGTCGAGCGACTCCGCGACTGGGATCAGGCGATCCAGCGCGCGGGCGAGCGTGTCCCAGTGCTCCTGCGTCGCCAGCGCGGATGCCGGAGCGCCCGGCGTCAGCTTGACGATGCCCGTTCCCAACGCCGGCGCGGCGCGCAGGTATATCTCGGCAGCCGCGAGCTCGGCATCGAGAGTTCCGCCGTCGGTGAACCGGTTGAACCCCGACAGCGCGGAGACTGCCATGCCGGCGTCCCGTATCCACGACGCGACCTCGCCGGAACGCGAGCGTGCCGTCTCGGCGTCAAGATGCGGAGCCGCGCACGCCAACTCGATGGCGGCATATCCGGCGCGAGCCGCCCCGTCGATGGCTTCGCGCAGCGGCAACGCGAACAAGCTCTGGCTGAAGAGCGAGATCGGGTACTCCTTCGACATGACCACGATGCCTCCTGCGGTTGGCTTTACGCGCGCGGGTCAGGTTGGCGTTCCCATTCTCGCGGAAGCAGCGTCGCGGGAGAAGTCTTGGATGACGGGCATCCAGACGCTCCATCCATCCTAACCCTCTCCCTGAATGGAGAAGCGGCTCATCCGGTTCCTCTCCCCTCAGGATGAGGTTAGGTGAGGGACCGAGACGGTGTTCCCTTGCTTCGGCGCGTTGTGCCTTCGCGCCCGCTGTGCTATGAGCTCGTCCGGCATAGTGTCTCAATAGTGTCTCAGAGGGACAGTCGAACGCTCAAGCGCGATCACGGCATCCGTGAGGAGCAACCGACATGGCGGCACGACAGACGAGAACGGCGAAGGCGAAGAAGCCCGACAAGGTGCGCGTATGCGTCGTCGGCATGGGCATCGGCAGGCCCAACGGCCGGGCGCTCGATCGCCATCCGCGCGGCGAGGTTGTCGCCCTGTGCGACCTTCTCGAAGACCGCATGAAGGACTACGCCCGCGAGCTAGGGCACGATGTCCGCTACTACACCAGCTACGAGAAGATGTGCCAGGACCCGGAGATCGACGCCGTGTTCGTCGGCACGCCGAACCAGTGGCACGTCCCCGTCGCGCTGGAAGCCGTCCGCAACGGCAAGCACGTCATGGTGACTAAGCCCCTGGCGGACTCCGAAGAAGCCGCCGCGAGCCTCGTCAAAGAGGCGGAGGCTGCGGGCGTCGTCAACATGATGTCGCTCTCGACGCGCTTCGGGCAGGACTGCATCTACCTGGGCGACCGGGCCCGGCAGGGCTACTTCGGCGACCTCTACTACGCCCGCGCGCGCAGCGTCCGACGTAACGGCATCCCCAACTGGAGCCTCGGATTCATCCAGAAAGGCGGCGGCGCGTTCCGCGACATGGGCGTTCATGCCCTCGACGCGGTGTGGTGGGTCCTCGGCATGCCCAAGCCGATGAGCGTCCTCGGCGTCGCAGGAGCCCACTTCGGACCGCGCGGGCTCGGCTATTGGAACGGCAAGATGCCGCCCAAGGACTTCTATGAGCAGTACGCCGCCGATGACTACGCGGGCGGGTTCATCCGGTTCGAGAACGGAACCGGACTCCAGATCGAGAGCTTCTGGGCGTCCCATCAGCCGGGCGAGTTCCAGATGGAGCTCTTTGGAACCGAAGCTGGCGGCAGGCTCAGCCCGCTGACGCTCTACAAGGGCGACGACGGCACGACGCAGGACGTGCGCGTCGAGCTCCCGCGCGAAGGCGAGGCGTGGGACCGCATCGCGGATCACTTCATCGGGTCGATCCTCGACGGCGAGGAGTGCCCCGCGCCGCTGCGCCACGGGCTCATCGTTCAGCAGATGATGGAGGGGCTCCTCAAGAGCGCGGAGACGGGGAAGGAAGTCCGCATCAAGCTCGCGAAGTGACGGACGGTCGCCTTCCTGCTTCCGCGCTCCGGCAAGACGCTCTTCTGGAACGTGGACCACCTGCTCGACCGCTCCGAAGCGGAGCTTGTCCGCATCATCGCCGTGCGTTCCCCGGTTCGCATGAAACGAGAGCTTGCGCTCTTGCTGCAAGAGGATGGCGCGACGGGTCGATTGCCTCCGCGAGCGAGTTGAGCGGGAACGAAGGTCAGAGCCCGCACACCGAGACAGCCGAGGCGAAGGGAGGGCGAAGCCATGACGGTCGCGGACCTGCAGCGGTTCCTCCGCGAGATGGACGGCGGGTGGGTCAACTGGGAATCGACGGTGGACACGCTCAAGTCGGGCTCGCCCGATGTGGCGATCAAGGGGATCGTCGTCGCGTGGATGAGCACGACTCGGTCGCTGGAACGCGCGCTCGAGCGGGGCTGCAACGTCTTCATCACGCACGAGCCGACCTACTACAACCACCACGACAACGACGAGCGCATCTTCCGCTACGAGAGCGTCCGGGCGAAGCGCGAGTTCCTCGAACACGCCGGAATGGTCGTCATGCGCTGCCACGACCTCTGGGATCAGGTGCGCGGCATCGGCATCCCGGACTCGTGGGCACAGCAGCTCGGGTTCTCCGACTCCATCGCCGGCGAGGGCTACTACCGTGTGTACGACGTGTCGGGACGCACGGCGGAGGACGTGGCGAAGCAGATCGCCCGCGCGACGAAGCCGCTGGGTCAGGAAGCTGTCCAGCTCATCGGAGAGCCGGATCGCCCCGTGACGCGATGTGCCATCGGAACCGGCGCGATCACGCCCTTTATGCACTTCCTCGACGCGTACAACGCCGACCTGGCGATCTGCTCCGACGACGGGTTCTCATACTGGCGCGATGGGGCCCTCGCGCTCGACATGGGCGTGCCGGCGATTGTCGTGAACCACGCCGTCACAGAGGTCCACGGCATGGAGCTCCTGGCGGACCATATCCGCAGCAACTTCCCGGAGCTTCCGGTCTACAGCCTCGTCCAGTCGTGCACCTATCGCCTGATCCAGGCGTGACTGTTCCGATGTCATTCTGAGCCGAAGGCGAGGAGTCTCGCGGCCGCAGAGCTGTTTCGCTTCGCTCAACATGACAACCCTTGAGCTGGATCGATGGCATGTGGAAAGGACGACCATGGCTCAGTTCGCATGGAGCATCGACGACGCCGGCGGCGGGGGCGACGATTCGGCGCGAGCAATGGAGGACGCCTGCCGGCGATTCGAGGAACGGAATCTGCGCGCGACGTGGTTCGTCGTGCCGAAGCCGGGCGGGAACTCGCTGTCCGAGGCGTGGAAGCGCATGGTCCTGTCTGCTCGGGATGCGGATCACGACATCCAGCTTCACGGCTTGACGCACGAGGATTGCTACGAGTTCGGTCCTCCCGCGTGGCCCGCTACCTCCATCGGGACCCAGTTCGAGTCGGACTTCGCGGCACGGCGCGAGGAACTGATGCCCCGCTACACGGTGGCAGCCCTCGGAGGCAGAATCGCAGAGGGCTTGCGCATCTTCCGAAACGACCTCGGCGTACATCCGACCGTGTTCCGCGCGCCGTGCGGCGCGATCTCGCGGCCGCTCTACGCCGCCCTGCGCGACGCGGGCATCCACTATGAGTCGTGCATGTACATCAGCGCGACAGGCTACGAACACCTGCCACATCGCAGCGGCGATCTATCGCAGAAGTGGGTGGACACGATCCCCTATCAGCCCTTCCGCTGGTACAGCGATATCGTTCAGGCTCCCATCCTGAACGAGTACACGTGGCGCGGGTCGTCGGCGCGGGAGTCGGACTTCCTCGCGCTGGCGTCTGTCGACATCGAGCGGATCGCCGACCAGAGCCCCATCGTCACGATCTTGATGCACACGCACGGGATCGCCGACGACATCGACTACGCGTTCCGGCTCGTGGATCACGTCGCCAAGGCGGTCGACCGACTGGGCGGGCGGTTCACGACCTTAGGGGCGCTGGCGACCTCCGGTGCGCTCGACGCCGCCGCGACGGTTGAGGGACCCCATCTCCTCGCCGTCTGAGGACGCGCCATCGCCCTTCACCCCCGCCCTCTCCCGCGATGGGAGAGGGAGCCTTCCGGTTCCTTCTCCCCTTGTAGGAGAAGGTCAGGATGAGGGGTTACTGAGCGCTGTCAGCCGGAGTGGGGATCAGGGACAATGCCCTTCTCGATCCACTTCTCGATGGTCGTACGGCGCTTGCGGGAATGGAGCGGAACACGCGGATCGACGTCAGCGTCGGAGTTTGCGCCGGTCTCCCGGTCGAGGAAGAGCGGGGCGTCCTCGGCGGGCGGCTTCGTCCGGGCGTAGGCGTGTCCGTAGGCGCGCATGATGATACGCTGCTCGCGGTTCAGCGTTCCGAGCCACTCGTCCGACGACTTCAGCCGATCCGCTTCGCATACCCACGACGGGCAGTAGGCCAGAAAGATGTTCTTGCGCACGGCGTCCGAGTCGTTCGGCTCGACGCGGTGCCAGACGTTGCAGTGCATCAGCGTAATGGTTCCTGCGCGGCAGCAAAGCACCTTCTCGCCGGGAACCGACTCGTGCGTCGTGTACGCGGGCATCGTCTGGCTGCGGTGGCTCCCCGGCAGGTAGACGAAGTTGCCCATGCGCAGTTCCAGCGTGTCGGTCAACCAGTAGCTGACCTTGATCTGGATCGGCATGAACGGGCAGAAGACGCCGTAGGGAACCATTCGCGCGCCGTCGGGATGCCACGCGTTGTAGGAACTCCTGCGCGGACGCACGAACACCTGCGAGATGTGGAGCTTCAGGAGCTCGCCGTACACGTCGTAGACGAACCCGACGTGGCGAAGGTGGTCGATGAGCTCCGCGAACTCCGGTGCGCGCTCGACGGCGTTGTCGGGTCCGTAGAACCGGCTGGCGTCGAACCTCGGATCGCTCGCGCACAGACGGTCGATGGCGTCCGTGTAGTAGGCGACCTCGTCGGGAGACAGGGCGTCCTCAAGGACGAGGAGCCCTTCCTCCATGAACGCCTCCCACTGCTCAGGCGTGAAGCCCGACGGGGCTCTGCGGTATTCGGGTTCCGACATGGCTGGCTTACCTCCTCACCGGCAGAGGCGGCTCATGCGTCCGCCTTGTGTCCTCGCCGCCTCCGTTCCTCGACCTGCTCAATCGACGGGATCGCGCTCGCGCCGACGCCTTCGACCGCGAACGACGCGACACAATGGGCGAAGTCGATCGATTCCCGGGCGTCGCGAGTCTGCGCGAACCGTATCAGGAACGCCGCCGCGAACACGTCTCCGGCTCCCGTCGGATCCTCCTCCTCGGCGCGGTAGGCGGGGAACGTCCTCGCCTTCTTGCCTTCGTAGAGCGTCGCCCCACTGGACCCTTGCGTCATGATGACTCGACGCGTCAGGGCGCGGTAGCGGTCGAGCTCGTCGGGGAACGGGGCGATGTCCTCGGTGCTCAGGACAAGGACATCGAGACGGGGTAGGATCGACTCTGCGTTCTCGAAGCGCTTGTGACGCACGATGCCGTCCGAGTCCCACGCGCGAAGCCATCCCTGCGGCGTCGCACCGATGGTTCCGCCGTCGAACGCGTCGAGGACGTCTGCCTGCACCTCGTCGGCGATGGGGCAGAGATAGACGACGGCGGCATCGCTCCAACGGGCTGGGACGCTCGCGCGTGTCAGGATATCCGCGCGCGCCAAGAGCGTCTGCTTGCGGTGTCCGCGTTCGTCGTAGACGTTGTGGAAGGTCGTCGTCGCGGCGCTTGGGCTGGTGGCGAGCTCAATGCCACGCAGGAGAGGGTCAGCGGCGTTCAGGTCGCTGGCGAACGACGTGACGGCGGCTGGCGACGCGCCCAAGTTCCGCGCAGTGATGCAGGAGTACCCGGCGGCCCCGCCGAGGACAAAGCCGTTCAGGGCGACGTCGTGACAGATGTGCCCGACGGCGACAAAGTCAGTGGTTGGCATGAGGCTCTCGTTGGTGCGTGCGTGCGTGCGTGATCGGCTCATTCTAGCGACGCGGGCTCGGAGGCTCAAGCCGTCTGGCTCGGAACGACGGCGATTCCATGAGCAGGTCTCACCGGACGCCGTATCTAGCTGGCTTGGTCTGTCATTCGCGCGGAAGCGGGAATCCAGGCTCTAGACTCCCGCTTGCGCGGGAGCGACGATCTGCGGCGTACGTCTGGTTCCTCTCCCTTAAGGGCGAGACGAGGGCTCAGCCTCGGTTCCGCGCCTCAGCCGCGTTGTGCTATGCTCGTCCGACGCCGAGACATGCCCGCACCCGTCTGCGCCAATCTGAGCGAAGGAGAGCCCGTGCCAAGGCGAGCCGCCGCCCGCAAGGAAGCCAGCGACACCACCCTCGACCGCGTCAACACGAACTCGCGTCCGTCCGAGCTCCGCATCACCGATCTGAGAATCGCGACCGTCATCGGGGCGCCGATGCGCTGCCCGATCATCCGCATCGACACGAACCAGGGCATCTCCGGCTTGGGCGAGGTGCGCGACGGCGCGAGCAAGACCTACGCGCTCCTCCTCAAGAGCCGCATCCTGGGCGAGAACCCCTGCGACGTCGACCGGCTCTTCCGCAAGATCAAGCAGTTCGGCGGACATGCGCGGCAGGGCGGCGGCGTCTGCGGCATCGAGATGGCGCTGATGGACCTCGCCGGCAAGGCGTACGGCGTTCCAGCGTATCAGCTCGCTGGGGGTAAGTTCCGCGACTCGGTACGCGTCTACTGCGACAACCACGCGCGGACGGCTCAGGAAATGGGGCGCGCCCTCAAGGCGCGGATGGGCCAGGGGTTCACGTTCCTGAAGATGGACGTCGGGATCAACATGCTGCGCGGCATACCCGACACGCTCTCCGCGCCGTCCGGGATGACCCAGACTTGGCACATCATGCACCCGTTCACGGGCATCCACGTCACGGACAAGGGCATCGGCATCCTGTGCGACTACGTCGAGGAAGTGCGCGAGATCATCGGCTACGAGGTCCCCCTCGCGGTCGATCACTTCGGGCACATCGGCGTCGAAGACTGCATCCGGCTCGCGCGGGCCCTCGACAAGTACCGTCTCGCGTGGCTCGAAGACATGATCCCGTGGCAGTTCACGGATCAGTACGTCCGGCTGTCCAACTCGTGCGAGACTCCCATCTGCACCGGCGAGGACATCTACCTGAAGGAGCCCTTCCTGCCGCTGTTCCAGCAGCGGGCGATCGCCGTCTGCCATCCGGACCTGGCGACGTCGGGCGGCATCTTGGAGACCAAGAAGATCGGCGATCTGGCGCTGGACTACGGTGTCCAGATGGCGATGCACATGGCGGGGAGCCCCGTCGCAGCGATGGCGTCCGTCCATTGCGCCGCCGCCACGGAGAACTTCATCGCCCTGGAGAACCACTCCGTCGATCTGCCCTGGTGGAACGAGCTCGTCACCGGGCTGCCGAACCCGATCATCCAGAACGGCTTCATCCGGGTTCCCGACACGCCCGGACTGGGCATCGAGCTGAACTCCGACATCGTGCGCGAGCACCTCGACCCGAACGACCCCGGCTACTTCGAACCGACGACCGAGTGGGACTCCGAGCGTTCCTCCGACCGGCTCTGGAGCTGACGCCGCACAGAAAGGCATACCGTGAACTTCGACAGCCGCGACGACATCATCCAACTGACACCGCATTGGCAGGGCGAACGCTTCCCCAACGGCCGCCCGAAGGTTCCGACGGAGATTCTGCGCCGCATGGCGCGCGTGACGCTTGAAGAGGCGTGGGGCCCGCTCTGGGGACAGGGGTTCCGGTTCCAGTTCCAGGGCGACTTCCGCGTGGTACATCCGGGCAAAGTGCTCGTCGGACGCGCCGTGACGTGCGTCATGGTTCCCATGCGCCCCGACCTGCACAACACGCTGCTCAAGCACGGACACGAGAACGAGGGCAGGCGCGGGTTCTTCAACGCCTGGGTGGTCGATTCACTCGTCGAGGACGATGTTCTCGTCGTCGATCTGTTCGACAAGATCTTCCAGGGAACCTACGTCGGCGGGAACCTCTCGACGGCGATCGCGGCGCGGACGGTGCGCGGCGGATCGGTCATCTGGGGCGGCGTGCGCGACCTGCAGCAGATCATGGAGATCGACGCGATCCAGACGTTCTACCGCGGGAACGATCCGACGGGCATAGGCGAGGTGTCGATGACGGGCATGAACGTCCCGTGCCGGATCGGGAACGCCATCTGTATGCCGGGCGATGTCGTCCTGGGAACGCCGGCGGGCGTGCTCTTCATCCCGCCGCATTTGGCGGAGTCGTGCCTCATCCCGGCGGAGAAGTCGCACGTGCGCGACATCTTCGGGTTCCAGCGGCTCGATGAGGGGGTCTACACGACGGCGCAGATCGACGCGGCGTGGTCGCTGCCGATCTGGGAGGATTTCGTCGCGTGGTTCGCGTCGGACGGGCCCGAGGAGTACCGGCATCTGACGTGGGACGACGAGCTCGCCGACGCCCGGAAGAAGGTGGGCGACGCGCCGAGCTCGGAGGTGCGGCTCTGAGGTGTGGCGTGAGTTACTTTAGTATCCAGAATGTCGTCAACGTCGTTAGTTGGTAGGATCGTGACGAGGATCGGGAACGATCCAAGGTGTGGCGC
The DNA here is from genome assembly GCA_016866785.1 of Candidatus Poribacteria bacterium. Lineage (NCBI taxonomy): Bacteria > Candidatus Poribacteria > Candidatus Poribacteria bacterium. The sequence goes on along the minus strand of VGLH01000074.1, from coordinate 9,417 downwards.
TTAACGCAACCCTTACGTGTGAAGGAAGGAACATGAGTCGACTGATTCTCGCCTTCGCCCTCGTCAGTATACCGTTGTGTGCGGTGGCGGATAGCGTTGACCAGGTCGCGTTCACGTCATACCGCGACGGCAACTGGGAGATATACCGGATGGGGTGGGACGGGAGCAACCCATACAATCTTTCCCGGAACACCAGCAGCGATTGGTCTCCCGCGTGGTCGCCAGACGGTATGAAGATCGCCTTTCAGTCAAACCGCACGGGTAACTGGGATATCTGGGTCATGAACGCAGACGGCTCGAACCCTGTCAATCTGACCAACCATGGAAGCCGCGACGAGCGCCCTTGCTGGTCGCCCGACAGCAAGCGGATCGCGTGGGAAACGGACCGCGACGGGAACTTGGAAGTGTACGCGATGAACTTCGACGGCACTTACCCTACGAACCTATCAAGGAATGGAGCCGCAGATGCCCGTCCTGCCTGGTCGCCTGATGGCTACAAAATCGCGTTTCAGTCAGATCGGGGCGGCAACTGGGACGTTTGGGCGATGGGCGCAGACGGGGCATCCCCAGTCAACCTGACATTCCATGCTGCCGTAGACTGGTCTCCCGCTTGGTCGCCCGACGGCGCGAAGCTCGCTTTCACTTCGAACCGCGATGGGGGTGATTGGGAAATCTGTACGATGCTGTCGAATGGCGTGGACCAACGCAATTTGACCAACAACGTCTCAGACGATTTATACGCCTCGTGGTCGTCCACCTGGGACACAGAATCGGACCAGATTGTGTTCGAGACCACTCGGACAGGGAACGCTGAAATCCACACGATGTGGTCCAACGGAACGTACCCCGCGAACCTCACGCGACATGGCGCGGCAGACCACTATCCTTCATGGTCGCCGTCGGGCACGCCACCTAAGACAGTCGTCGTCGTGGAATCGGCGCGTGCGCAAAAGGGCTCAATCGGATCAGTGAAAGTGCGAATCGAGAACGTAACTGGACTGGCGGGCTACCAGTTTGATCTCAGGTTTGACTGGCTACGTCTACTGACCGTGAGCGTCCGCATACGCCTGCCAGGAGACGTGTTCTCCACCGCTGCAGGCAATGGTTGGTCGTACGGCGATAGCGGTACTGCGCACAATGCCCTTGATGACTCGTTACTCGGAACTGTCAGTAGCGTGCGACTGACAACCATCGGCGGGGCTTCATTCAGTGGGAACGGCAGTCTTGCCAGCGTGTCATTCGTTGCGTCTGCGGTGTTCCTTGGCAGTGCTCCCGTAGAAGTGACGAATCTCATTCTGACAGACGCGAACGGCCGCAGGCTACGATCTCGCGTCTTGGCTGGGGCTGTCGACGTCGTTGACGGAACGCCGTATCCGTACGACGTCAACCTAGATGGCATCGTAGACATTCTCGACCTGACGATCGTCGCGCAGGGGACGAACCCTCGGGCTGATGTCAACGCCGATGGACTGGTGAACACGTCCGATCTAGTAGCGGTTGCACTGCATTTCGGCGAACGCACAGCCATTGTTGCAGGCGCGCCGCGCTTGCCGCAGCTAGGGGATAGTGGGATGCTCGAGCGGCATCTGGCAGAACTTCGCCGGGCAGATGATGGATCAGACCTGTACCGTAAAGCGATTGCCAATCTTGAGCGCTTTGCCGCGATGGCTGTTCCTACCACAACGTCTCTGCTGGCTAACTTCCCGAACCCGTTCAATCCGGAGACGTGGCTCCCGTTTCAGCTGGCTGAATCGTCCGATGTGACGATACGCGTGTTCGATGGTCAGGGAGCACTCGTGCGTGAGTTTCGACTCGGCACGCTGCCCGCGGGCCGCTACGACACTCGCAACAAGGCGCTCTACTGGGATGGGACGACAGCGATCGGCGAACGTGCTGCGTCGGGCGTCTACTGGTACACCATCGACGCCGGGCGCTATCGCGACACGCACCGAATGGTGCTCGCTGAGTAGGGCTGAGAGACAGTATGGTGACACGGACCCTGTCGCGACACTGGCATACGGTACCGGTGCCCTGACGCGACCTTGCACCGAGCCGTCGACGGTGACGTGCGCGTCGACTTCGACGCACGTACGGGACACGATCACGGGACGAAGTTCCGCATTCGGCGGAACCGCCTGCCCGATCTCTACGATCGCCGCGAACAGCTCTTCTGACCGTTGCCCGATCGCGTGTAAGCCGCGCCGAGCTCAGAGGCACGTCCTTGGCTATCCTTCTCTGCGAGCCGTCGACGGTGCGCCGGGTCCGCCACCGGCGCACGATGACCTACCCGTCTTCGGGATCGGGCTGCCCTTGTGCGAGGATCGCGTCGGGAGTGGTTCTGCCTCAATCCGTGCGGTCAAAATGTGCGCCGGAACTGATCATAGCGGCATTGAGCTGCGTGCAGGTGGTCTATGGACTGACGAGTCTGCCGCCGGAGCGCATGACGGCGATGCAACTGCTGGCTCGGGTGCGATGTCATTGGCGCATCGAGAACCGTCTGCATTGGGTACGAGACGTCGCCTACGACGAAGACCGATCCGCGATTCGTTGCGCTCACACTCCCCAAGTGATGGCGGCGCTGCGCAACATCGCCATCAATCTGATCCGGATGGCTGGATACACCAACATCGCATCCGCACATCGCACGTTCGCAGCCAGACCCGTGAGAGCCCAGGCGCTCATCGACGCCGCACGGGAGAAGTAAACAGCCGTGCCCCATGACTGCTGATCGCAGCTCTGGTAGGATCACCAGGGGATTCGACGACACCATACCGAGGAGCAAGCCGAGTGGGTCAGCGATTGGCTGGCAAGGTCGCCGTGATCATCGGAGCCAGCAGCGGCATGGGACGTGCCACGGCAGAGGCGTTCGCGGAGGCGGGCGCATCGGTCGTCGTGGCGGCAAGGACGGCAGACAAGCTGGAGGCGCTCGCCGCGCGGATCGGAGACCGATGCCTCGCGTGTCCGACGGATGTGACCGATTCCGAGCAGATTCGTCGCCTGATCGATGCGTCCGTCGAGCGATTCGGACGGATCGACGTGCTGGCGTACGTCACCGGCACGAACATCCCGGATCGGGCGCTGGGCGTGTTGTCCTCGGATACGTGGGACATGATGCTGGCGACGAACCTAACAGGGGCGCTCCATTGCACGCAGGCGGTCCTGCCCGCCATGCGCACTCAGGGATCGGGACTGATCATCTACGTATCGAGCGCGTGCGTGCAGACGCCGGACGTTTCGGGTGTCGCCTACCAGGCGACCAAGCACGGCATGCGCGGATTGGCGCATGGCACATTCCGTGAAGAACGCGACAACGGCATCCGCACGTCGGTCATCTTCCCCGGATTGACCGATACGCCGCTCGTGCTGCGCCGTCCCGTGCCGACGCCGCGCGAAGTGGTCGACAAGGCGCTGCAGCCGGAAGATGTCGCGGAGGCATGCCTGTTCGTCGCCTCGTTGCCAGAGCGAGCCAGCGTCCCGGAGCTCGTCCTCGTGCCGTCCGCGCTCGCGTGATGGAGCCCGCACGATGATTCTGTCGCGCTCCGAGCTCGCTGTCGAACTCGCGCGTGCGAAACAGGACGGACGACGTGTCGTCACGACCAACGGCGTGTTCGACCTACTCCATGTCGGGCACGTCCGGTACCTCCAGCAGGCGCGGGCTCTCGGCGACCTGCTCGTGGTCGGTGTCAACAGCGACGCCTCGGTGCAGCGGATCAAGGGACCTTTGCGCCCCATCGTGCCGGAGTCGGAACGCGCCGAAATGCTGGACGCGCTCGCGTGCGTCGATTACGTCACGATCTTCGGCGAGGACACTCCCTGCGAGCTCCTGGACGCGCTGCGACCCGACATCCACGTGAAGGGAGGCGACTACACGCTGGATCGGGTCATCGAGCGCCAGACTGTCGAGAAGAACGGGGGTCGGGTGGTCGTCGGGATCCGCATCGAGGCGCACTCCACGACGGACATCATCTCGGAGGTCCGACGTCGGTTCAGGGAGGGCGCGAGTTGACCTCGACGCTCGCCGAGATACTGCAGCGAGGCGTCGACGAAGGCGCGTTCCCAGGGGCTGTCGGAGCCGTGGTCGACGGCGATCAGGTCACGACCCGCGTGGTCGTCGGCAACCGCGTGGTCGAGCCGCGCGTTCTGCCCATGAATGCCTCGACCCTCTTCGACCTCGCATCGCTGACCAAGCCTCTCGTGGCAGCCCCGAGCGTGCTGCTGCTGGCGCACGACGGCGCTCTGTCGCTCGACGACCCCGTCGTCGCGCACATGCCGGAGTATGGCGACGGCGAACCGACTGTCCGCCACCTGCTGACGCACACGTCCGGGCTCCCAGCCTGGAAGCCCCTCTACCGCGACGTGGAGAACCCGCCCAAGGTCGTCTCTCACATCGGATCGCTGGCGAAAGAACGCCCGGTCGGCGCACGCGTTGTCTACTCCTGCCTGGGGTACATCGTCCTAGGTCGCCTCGTCGAGCGTCTGTCCGGCGTGAGCCTGTCGCAGTTCGCGGAAGACCGTCTACTCAGCCGGCTCAGAATGCGCCGTACGGCATACAACCCGCCTGAAGCATGGCGCGAGGACTGCGCGGCGACCGAATCGGAGGAGGGAGCCGCAGCGCGGGGACAGACCTTCGCCCGACCCGACCGAGTCGACGGCGTCCTGTGCGGCACGGTGCACGACGAAAACGCCCGGTTCCTCGGCGGGGTCAGCGCCAACGCGGGGCTCTTCTCGACCGCAGACGACCTCGCCATCTACGCCGGATGTCTGCTGAGCGGCGGTTCCCCCGTTTTCCCTCCCGAGGTCTACCACGGATTGGTCGATGTCGTTGTTGACGATGGTGAGACGAGACGAACGCTCGGATGGATCGCTCTCCAGGACGGCACGCTGACGCACACGGGTTTCACGGGAACCGCGTTCCGCTGGCATCCGAAACGTCGACGCGCAGCGATCCTGCTCACGAACCGCATCCATCCGAACGCACTGAACCCGGCAATCCAGGATTTCCGCGCCGAGTGGTTCAGCGCCGTCTTCTCATAGCCGTAGAGAATCCCGTGTGTGAGGAGGGACGACGATGAGGTGCGCTCGAGCCGTGTTCATCTCTTGGCTGATAGTAGGCTGCGTGTCGGCTGCGTTGGGCAGCGCGTGGTTTCCTTTCACAGACGCAGTCTGGACGTATGCATCGCCGACCGGCGAGCTCACGTCCACGGTGCAGGAACCCACCGAAACCGAGCCAGCGTGGAAGCAGGCGATCCGCGACGACGCCGGAAAGCTCATTCGGGCGAACTGGTTCACCGAGAGGAAGGACGGAATCTACCTGTCGCGCACGATGGGGTTCGACCGCAAAGGCATGGTGACCATCGACTTCGCGACGCCGCAGCTCTATCTGCCGAACGACTTTCAGCGGCGCAAGTCGTGGTCGGGCGAGATGCCCAACACGACCGTGCTTGCGGAACTGACGCTCGGGTCGACGCCGGTCAAGGTTCGCCTGTCCGTCACGTACCGGTACCAGTTCGTCGTTGGAACCGCAGAGAAGGTCGAGCGCTGGACGACGATTCCGGTGAAGGAGACCGCAGTGGTCGAGATCACGGGCGTTCGCGCTGACACCGGCAATCCAGACGTGGACGCGATGCTGGATCAGTTGCTACAGCAGTCGGCGGAGCTGGGCGTGAAGCCTGGTGGCGTCGTGACGCTTCAGGCGACGCGCTGGTTCGCCAACGGCGTGGGCGAAGTCCGGTCGGACGAAACCGGCAGCATTGCCGGCAAGGGCAAGGAGACGCGCACCAGGCGTCTGCTCCGGTTCGAGGCGGCGAAGTAGGATGGTCATGGCGCTGCTCGCTGGCACGCTCGCGTCGGGGCTCGCGTCGCCCGGAGCCGACATCGAGTTGCGTGACGTTCTGGGCGTGACGCACGTCGCCGGCAAGTACGCGTTCACCGAGCGGAACTACCTGAACGAGGGCGCGGATCGCGTTCTGGAGTCGGGGTCGCGAGTCATCAAGGTCTGGTTCCTCAATCCCCAACGCGACTATCCCTTCCACTCGGATTGGCAACGGGCGGTCTCGCTGGCGGCGCGAGCCGGGCTGCCCTATTTCGCTGAGCTCTTCGCCAAGCCCTTCACGACGTTCGTTCTGACCGTCTACAGCGTCGGCAAGCCCGAGCACTACTGGATCCACGGCATGACACCCGAGGACGAAGAGAACGAGGAGCGCCAGTTCTACGACCTGACCAGGCACTTGCTGACCACTTACGCACCAACCGGCAAGACGTTCGTGCTCCAGCACTGGGAGGGCGACTGGGCGATCCGAGGCAGTTTCGACGCGAACGCCGAACCGACTCAGACCGCCGTCGATGGCATGGTCGCCTGGCTGAATGCGCGCCAACGCGGAGTCGATCGCGCTCGGCGAGAGGTCGGCGAGACGACCGTCCGCGTGTACCACGCCGCCGAGGTGAACCTCGTTCGACGCGCCATGGATACTGACGAACGATCCGTGACGACGCACGTCTTGCCGCGCACCGCGGTCGATCTGGTGTCGTACTCCGCGTGGGACACGGAACGTGATCCGGCGCTGTTCAGACGATCCCTCGACTTCATCGCGGAGCGCGCGCCGGACAGCGCCCCGTTCGGCGACCGGAACGTCTACGTCGGCGAGTACGGGCTACCGGAGACGGACACATCCGAATCGGACGTCCTGCGGACCGTTGCGAACGTCGTTGACATCGCGCTCGACTGGGGCTGCCCGTACGTGATCTACTGGCAGCTCTACTGCAACGAACCGAAGCGCGAGCCGGTCGTCAAGAACGAGGATTCGCGAGGCTTCTGGCTCATCCGCCCGGACGGGTCGAAGTCGCCGGTATGGGACTACCTGCGCGGACGGATGGGGTTCCCACCATGACTCCCAAGGTCGCCACCGGATTGGACGTGCTCGTTGAGCGAGGCTACGAGCCGCTGCGCGGGGCGTCCGTCGGGCTCATCACGAACCAGACGGGCGTCACGAGCGCGCTCGCAGACGCCATCGAGTTGCTCTCCTTCCAGCCCAGCTTTCGACTTGCAGCCATCTTCGCGCCGGAGCACGGCGTGCTGGGTTCCCGCCAGGCTGGAGTCCACATCGACGACGCCCGCGAGCCGCGAACGGGCGTTCCCGTCTTCTCCCTGTACGGCAGCCATCGCGCGCCGACCAGCGAGCAGCTTCGGGGCATCGACCTGCTGGTCTACGACATTCAGGATGTCGGATCGCGTTTCTACACGTATCTTTCGACGCTCCGGCTCGCCATCGGCGCAGCGCAGTCGCACGGCATCCGCCTGATCGTGCTCGACCGCCCAAACCCGATTGGGGGCACGAAATACGAGGGGCTTCCGACGTTCGACGAGGCGTACCGCTCGTTCGTCGCCTGTGCGCCCATACCCATCCGCCACAGCATGACGGTTGGCGAGTTCGCCCGTTGGGTTGTCCAGAACGAGATGCCCGATGCCGAAATCCACGTGGTCGCGATGCGCGGCTGGAGGCGAAGCATGGCGTTCGACGACACGGGACTGCCATGGATCGCGCCGTCGCCTAACATGCCGACGCCGCGCACAGCGCTCGTTTACCCCGGCGCATGCCTGATCGAGGGCACGAACGTCAGTGAGGGGCGAGGAACCACGCAACCGTTCGAGTTGATCGGCGCGCCTTGGCTGGACCCGTACCGGCTCGCGGCGACGCTCGATCATCGCCGTGTGCCGGGCGTTCGGTTCCGCCCGACATGGTTCACGCCGACGATGTCCAAGCACGCTGCCGAACCGTGCGGCGGCGTCCAGATACACGTCATGGACGCGGATACGTTCCGCCCGGTACGGACTGGAATCGAGCTGATCTGTGCCCTGCGGGCAGCGAGCCCGGAGTTCGCGTTTACCGGCTCGGCGCAGCGAAAGACGTTCGACGCGTTGATGGGCACATCCGAAGTGAGGGAGCGGATCGAGTCCGGCGAGGACCCGATGGACCTGTGCGACGGCTGGCAGCGACACGAACGAGATTTCTCGCAATCCGCCGAGGCATGTTGTCTGTATGGCTAAGCACTGGCTCGCCTCGCTTGCCGAGCGCGCAGCGCAAAACGAGGCTTTCTGGGTCGGCATCATGTCCGGCACTTCGGCAGACGCTGTGGACGCCGTCGTCGTCTCGATCCGAGGCTCGGCGCGCTCGACCCATGTGCGCTCGACCCATGTGCGCGAGTTCGCCATGGCATCGATTCCCTATCCGCTCCGAGTCCGCGAGCGCCTGCTCAAGACGTTCAGCAGGAATACCGACGCGGCAGAGCTCTGCGCGCTGAACTTCGAAGTCGGCGAGTCGTTTGCCGCTGCCGCGTGCGAGGCGATCCGTCAAGCGGGACTGGCACCACACGACATCGTGGCGATCGGCTCGCATGGTCAGACCGTCTGGCATGCGCCGCCGAGCGCCGGATCGGAAGTGCCGTCAACCCTGCAGATCGGCGAGCCCAGCGTCATCGCCGCTCGAACCGGAGCCGCCGTCGTGAGCTCTTTCCGTGCGGCGGACATGGCTGCAGGCGGCGAAGGGGCTCCACTCGTCCCGTACGTCGACTGGCTGCTCTACACGTCGGCGGAGGTCGGACGCGTCATACAGAACATCGGCGGCATCGCCAACGTCACGTATCTGGCTCCCGGCGCGACGCCCAACGACGTGATCGCGTTCGACACCGGACCCGGGAACTGCCTGATCGATGCGACTGTCTCCGCCGTGACCGGCGGCAGTCAGACGTTCGACCTCGACGGAGCCATCGCGAAGTCGGGACGAGCCAGCGACGAGATCGTGGCGTCACGGCTTGGCGACGCGTACTTCGCGCTGGCTCCCCCGAAGAGCACCGGGCGAGAGCTGTTCAGCGCGGACTATGCGAATGCCATCATCGAGGAGGGACGTCGCCGAAGCCTGTCGGATGCCGACCTCGTGGCGACGGTCACGGAACTGACAGCGCGCTCAATTGCCGACGCGTATCGCCGGTTCTTGGCGCATCGAGGCTCGGTCGATGAGGTGTACGTCGCCGGCGGAGGGGCGAGGAACCCCGAGCTCATGCACCGACTGCGACTCGCCCTCATCGACAGCGGGATCGTCGCCGATGCCCAGAGCCCCTCGGACATCGGAATCCGATCCGAGTCGAAGGAAGCGGTCGCGTTCGCCGTCCTCGCGCGAGAGACGCTCCGCGGCGTGCCGTCCAACCTTTCAGGTGTCACTGGGGCGTCCTTCCCCGTGATCCTCGGATCGGTGACGCCGCCGCAGCGCAGAGACGGGACGGGGTGGCGAACATCTTGACACCGGCTGCGGAGGCCTCCATAATAGGGGCGTTGAGGCGCTATCGTCTAGGGGTTAGGACGGGTGGTTCTCAGCCATCAAACCGGGGTTCGAATCCCCGTAGCGCTACCATTTCTCACGACTC